>NZ_AMXB01000003.1:0-177776 GCF_000310125.2 Thauera sp. 27 | reverse complement strand
GGACGGCCTGGCGCTGCTGCAGCGCATGAACCGCGAGTGGCCCTTCTTCCAGACCCTGCTGTCGAACATGGACATGGTACTGGCCAAGACCGACCTCGCGATCGCCAGCCGCTACGCCGAGCTGGTCAAGGACGCCGCGCTGCGCGAGGCGATCTTCGGGCGCATCCGCGCCGAGCACCAGGCCACCGTCGAGGCGGTGCTCAAGATCACCGGCCAGGCCGCGCTGCTCGACGGCAACCCACTGCTCAAGCGCTCGATCCGCAACCGCTTCCCCTACCTGGACCCGCTCAACCACGTCCAGGTCGAGCTGCTGCGCCGCCACCGCGAAGCCGCCGCCGCTGCCGGCAGCGACGAGCGCACCCGCAACGGCATCCATATCTCGATCAACGGCATCGCGGCGGGCTTGCGCAACAGCGGCTGATGTCCGTGCCTGTGGGGCTTGTGCGCGGGTGACCCTGTCACTGTTGCTCTTCCTTCTGCCGCCGGCCAGCGGCTGAAACAGCACGCTGGTCGGAACAATGCCGTTTGGGTCAATCGGGCTGGCAGGCTCGTAGTACCATCGAGCAGCGATAGGCTTGGGGGTAGGACCCTCGCCCCGACGACAACAGCCGGAGACTGTCTTGCCGCGGCACTCCTTGAGAATGCAGGTCATGCCATGGCCGCTGAATACGATTCGTGCCGCGATCGTGGTATTGACCCTGTTCGCGCTCGTTTTCGGGTGGTCGGACATGTTGCGCAGCATGGACCAGACCGAGGCGGCAACGGTCGAGCGCGCGCGCCATCAGGCGCGTGGGCAGGCGAAGGCCGTGGGGGAGCTGGTGCAGGCAAGACTCGACAGCCTGGACCTGGCCATCAGGTCGGTGCGCGCGGCCGTCTCCGACGGCCATGCCGCCATCGAGCGCCAGACCCGGCTTGCGCTGCAGGACATGCCGAGCAATTTCGTGCTCCAGTTGTTCATCATCGACCACGATGGTTACCTGAGCTACTCCTCGCTTGGTCCGTCACCGCGCAACTATCTTGGCGATCGCGACTACTACGCCCGCCTGGCGGACGCCGAGGATGACATCCTCCTCGTCAGCGAACCCGTGCTCGGGCGGCTGACCCAGCGCTGGAGCATCCAGGTCGCGAGGGCGATCCGCGACAATGGCGTGTTCGCGGGCGTGGTGTCGATTGCGGTGTCGGTCGAGACCTGGGCCGAGACGCTGGCGCAACTCGAGCCGGGGCGGAGAGACACGCTGACGCTGGTCGGTCGCGATGGCGAACTGTTGATGCGCTCGCTGAGCGGGCCTGAACACTACGGCAAGCAGTTGCGTCTGAGGCGCGACTTCATCGATCAGCCAGCGCTTATGGAAGGCGACTACCTTGCCGAGAGTGTCGCTGATGGCGTTTCCCGCATTTTTGGTTGGAGCCGTTTGTCGTCCGGCTTGGTCATGGTTTCGGGCCTGGCGCTCGATGACGTGCTCGCGCCGGTCAGGAAGGCGCGCGAGCAGGGCATCACGCGAGGAGTGTTCCTGAGCATCTTCTTCCTGCTCGCCGTCTCCGGGCTCCTCTATGCACTCGCGCGCTCGGCACAGGTGATGCGCCGGCTGGCCGTGCGCGAGGCACGCACCAGGAATCTGGTGGACAACATGGCCGAGGGCATCATGGTGGTCGATGATGCGATGCGCATCGTCGCTTCCAACCCGGCCCTGTGTGAGATCAGCGGTCACACCGAGGAGGTGCTCCACGGCGCAAGCCCCGCGATGCTGTGCGGCGAGACGACAGCGGCTGACGATCTGCTGGCCCTGCTGGACGTGGAGGGCGAGGACATGCGTGGTGGTGACTTCGTCGGCATGAGACCTGACGGCGCCCGCTACATTGCTCATGCACGCGTGACGCGGATGAGCAGCGACGAAGGCGGACGCCACAAGCGGCTGGTGCTGGTTGCCGACGTCACCGAATCCCGGCGCGAGGCGGATGACATCTGGCGACGTGCCAACTTCGACATGCTGACCGGCCTGCCCAATCGCGCCCTCCTGCTCGATCGGCTGGAGCGCATGATCCTGCACGCCCGGCGCGAAGGCTCGGAAGTCATCGCACTGTTCGTCGATCTCGATCTGTTCAAGCCGATCAACGATCGTTTTGGCCATGCTTTCGGTGACCGCTTGCTGTGCCAGGTCGCGCGGCGCCTGGAACAGCTGTTTCGCAGCGAGGATACCGTGGGGCGTCTGGGCGGCGACGAGTTCGTCGTGCTGATCCCTGCCAGCCCGGCGCGCGATCTCGCGGGGCAGTCTGCCCAGAAGCTCGTAGACCGCCTGTCCGAGCCTTTCGAGATCGACGGTGAAGTGGTGAGCATCTCAGCCAGTGTTGGTGTGGCCTTCTATCCGCGCGATGCCGAGACACCAGCCGACCTCATTGCCGAGGCCGACGCCGCGATGTACCGCGCCAAGCACGCGGGGCGTGCCACCTGGCGCGCCTGAGCCGTTCAGTCATCCGCCCTGGCGAGAACGAAGCGGCTGCACTGCACGGCGACGAGTTGCAGACGGTTTCCGGTGCCGGCGTAGAACAGGGACCCCAGTGCGCGCCCATCCTGCCAGGGCTCGTGCATGGCAAGCGACCCACGCAGCCCCTCGAAGGCGACGGCGTCCGGATCGATGGCGTGGAAATCCACCAGGCGGAGCGCGCCTGCGGCATCGTGCAGCGTCTCAAAATGCAGTGCTGTGGCGAGGTCCGGTGACGCATCGCTGAGGCCGGCTGCAAAGCGCGCGCTCTCGGCCTGACCCGGTGCGGGCCAGAGAAACTCCGGAGTGACGATCTCGAAGCGGGTGATGGCGGCCGGTGCGCCTGCTGCCGGCTGCAGCTGGCGGAGTACGAGACGCGTGTGGTCGCTGTCCTTCAGCTCGCTGCAGATCAGTTCGAGTTCATGATCGGCTTCCGTGCCGGGGCCGATGGCCGCAGTGACGATCTCGGCCGCGTACGCGCCGGCGGGTGCAAGCAGGGCGATGGCGATGCAGGTGCAAGCGATGGCGCGTGCCCGCTTGCATGCAGCCGGCGTCGGGGTGTGTGCGGTGTCCATCTGCGCGGCGTTCGGTGGGGGCGGGTGGCCGTCATTATGCCGTGCCCTGCCGCCGCTGGTTCTGCGTCTGCTCGAGCAGGCTTGAATTGCGCCATTCCATGGGCTTAAGTTGGAGCGGGACGGACGACCGGAGAGGGGACATGTCGATCACGCGTGAAGTGCTCACCCGCATGGGGGCCAGTGCGGCGAACGCCGACAAGTACCTCGATAGTCTCAATGCCGCGATGGCGGTGCATGGCATCGACTCCAGCCTGCGGGTCGCCCATTTCCTTGCCCAGCTCATGCATGAGTCGGGGATGCTGAAGACCACGGTCGAGAACATGAACTACTCGGCCGAGCGCTTGCAGGCGGTGTTCCCGCGTTACTTTCCCACTGCTGCGGAGGCCGCAGCGCATGCCAACCAGCCCGAGCGCATCGGGAATCGTGTCTATGGCGGGCGCATGGGCAATGGTGCCGAGGCCACGGGCGACGGCTACCGCTACCGCGGTCGTGGCCTGATCCAGCTCACGGGCAAGAGCAACTATCGCGCGTTCTCGGCCTGGATCGGCGATGACGTCGTCGCCATGCCCGAGCGTGTGGCCACCCAGTATGCAGTCCAGTCCGCAGTGTATTTCTGGGAGCGGAACGGTCTCAATGCGCTTGCCGATGTCGATGACCTGAGTACGATCACGCGACGCGTCAATGGCGGCCTGAATGGCTTTGCCCACCGCCGCGAACTGCTCGAGAAGGCCAGGTGCGCGCTCGCTGAGCTTGCCGCGCGCGGGGCGGTCGAGCTGCATGCGGGCCCGGTGTTCAAGGCAACGCACAAGGTGGTGCCCGCTGCCCTGAATCTGCGTACTGCGCCGCGTGCCGCGGACAATACACGCATGGCGACGCTGGCGCAGGGCTGCCTGGTCGAAGTGCTGGGCGCGGCGGATGCCGATGTCTGGGTGCGCGTGCGGATCCTGCTCGATGGTGCGCTGCGCGAAGGCTTCGTTGCTGCGCGCTTCCTCGAGCCCCTGGTGCGCGGCCGTGCGCGCACCGCCGTGGCCTCCGAGGCGGCTGCGGCGAGCTTGCCGGCTGCACACATGCAGCAGGGACGTGCCGATATCACGCGCGCGCGTGACGGTGGGCGCGCCTACCCGCTCGGCGAGGAGGGACGACCGGCGCGCGGCGGACGCACGACGCAGGCGCGTGCGGCGGCGCTGGATGCCATTGTCGATTATCTGGACGTCGCTGCGCCCGCCCATCGGCGTTATCAGCCCCAAGGCGGGGCGACCTATTGCAACATCTATGCGACCGATTTTGCCTACCTTTGCGGGGCCTACCTGCCGCGGGTGTGGTGGTCCGGCCCGGCCCTGCGCCGCATCGCCGCGGGTGAGACGGTGGCGGTCAGCTACGGGCAGACTGTGCGCGAACTCAACGCCAACGCCCTGTTCGACTGGCTGGAAGACCATGGCACCGCTTTCGGCTGGGTGCGTGAGGTCGATCCGACCCTGCTCCAGGCCGCCGCCAATGCAGGTGAGGTGTGCCTGATCGTCGCCCAGCGCCGCGACCTCAACAGCCCGGGCCACATTACCGTCGTCGTCCCCGAGCGCGACGGCGCTGTTGCCCGCCGCAATGCCCGCGGCGAGGTCGTGCAGCCGCTCGAATCCCAGGCTGGGACACGCAACGTGCTGCGGGCGCCTGCTGCCAATGCATGGTGGTTGCATGCGCGCTTTCGCGCCCATGCTTTCTGGCGTCATCCTTGAACCAGGCGCCACCCTCCGGCCTGACCCCAACCCTCATCCGGGAGCATCCCCATGGCCAGACGCAAGGCTGCCCGCGCCGCCCGTACCCTGCTCAAGCTGCCGCTGTCGACGCCCGCTTCGGCGTTGGCCGACGCCCGCCCGCCATCGCTTCTCAGCCTGCCAGGCAGCCGTGCCGATGGCAGCGATGCGCTTGCGCTCGTGCCTGGCCTCGAGGTTACCGAAGTGCTGGAATTGGCTGCTGCCAGCCGTAGCGAGGAGGCGCCCGTTGTCCATGGCCTGGACGAGGATGCCGGCCTGCTCGCCCTGGAGGCGGAGGATGGCACGACCATCTTCATTCGCGCCGATGCGCTTGCAGAACAGCTCGCGCGTACCCGGCCCGAACTCGTCGATGCGGATGGCGCGGTCGACTTCGCCGGTTTCCGCGACACCCAGGACAGCACCCGCGGTGCGCTGGGCTGGGTATGGCGGCGGGTGAGCCGGCTGCACCTGCCCGAGGATGCAGTGGGCAAGGCGGCCAAGGACAAGCTGCTCGATCTTGCTGGCGGCAAGGTCGAGGACTGGGCGGCAGCCTGGGCCTCGCGCAAGGGCGCGACGGCACTGATGGCGATGATCGAGGACCGGCTGGCAGGCGAACCCGGTCTGTACGCCTGGGATGGCGGCGCGCTCGCCCGCGAGGATCTGTGCCGGGCGGGCGACGCGCGCCTGGACAGGGCGGCCAGGGCGGGCTCCTTGCTTGTCTTCATCCACGGTACCGGTTCGCACATCCTGGGCGGCTTCGGCGATCTGCGCGGCAGTTCAGCGTGGGCGGTGCTCAAGGAGCGCTTCGGCGATCGCATCTTCGGCTACGAGCACCGGACCTTCTCCCAGAGCCCGATCGACAATGCGCTGGCGCTGGTGGAGACCTTGCCAGCCGGGAGCACGATCAGCTTGGTGACGCATTCACGCGGCGGTCTGGTCGGTGACCTGCTGTGCCTGGACGGTAGCGATGGTGCGCTGGATGCGCTGATCGACGACTACCGCAGCAACATGCCCGCGCTGGCGGCGCTGCGGGGCAGTGCCAAGGCGGACGCCGAGGCCGATACCGAAGCCTATGCCGCCGGCGAGCGCGCCAAGCTGCGTCGCCTTGCCGCCCTGCTGGTCGAGCGCGCCATCACGGTCGAGCGCTATGTGCGCGTGGCCGCGCCCGCGCGCGGCACCGCGCTGCTGTCCGACAACCTCGACGTGTTCCTGTCCGGGCTGCTCAACCTGGTTCGGCGCGCCGGATCGTGGGGTGTGGGCGCGGCGGTCGGCGTGCTGGCGCCGGCCGCGGCGGCCAAGGCCAAGGCGGTGGCCGATCGTGGCCTGCAGTTTCTCGCTCGCGTGGTGCTCGAGATTGCCGACAAGCGCCTGCAGCCGCAGGTGGTGCCGGGCATCGAGGCGATGCTGCCCGAAGCGCCGATGGGCATGCTGCTTGGCCGCGCCCGCATCGCCGCGACAGTGAAGGTGGGCGTCATCGCGGGTGATATCGAGGGGGGCGGTGTATTGCAGCGTATCGGCGTGATGTTCGTCGATTGGGCGCTGTTCGACCGCGCGCGCAACGACCTGGTGGTGGACACCGACTCGATGTACGGCGGCCTGGTGGCGCGTGCGGCTACTGCCGACAGTGGCGCCGAGACGCTGGCGGACGGTCCGGTCGCGGCCAGCCTGCCGGCACACCGTGCGATCTTCGTGCAAGGGCCGGAGGTCAATCACTTCCGCTATTTCCGCGACGAGGTTCAGCGCGACGGCGTGCCCTTGCCGGCCGCGCTCGCCGCCTGGCTGCGCGCAGACGCGTTGGCGGACAAGGACCCGGCGCTGGCGGCCTGGGCGCCACTGGCGCTGCCGGTGATCGACCCTGCGCTCGCCACCCGCGCCAGCCGTGGCGAGCCCGAGCCGGCCGCCAACACCGTGCCGGTGCTGTTCTTCCTGCCCGGCATCATGGGCTCGCACCTGGCTGCGGATGGGCGGCGGATCTGGCTCGACCCGATCGAACTGGCGCGCGGCAGGCTGGTGCGCATCGCCATCGACAGCAGCAAGGCGGTGAGTCCGGCCGGCCTGGTCGGCATGGCCTACGGTCGGCTCGCCGGCTACCTCGAGTCCGGCCACCGCGTGATCCGCCACGACTACGACTGGCGCCAGCCGATCGCCGAGCTCGGCAAGGCGCTCGCCGGGCGCCTGCGCCAGGCCTTGCAGGACCACCCCGACCAGCCGTTGCGCATCCTGGCGCACAGCATGGGCGGGCTGGTGGCGCGCGCGGCGTTCGCGGCCGACCCCGGCCTGTGGGCCGAGATCGTCGCCCGTCCCGGCCAGGGTGTGCGCCTGCTCATGCTCGGCACGCCCAACCAGGGCTCGCACCTGCTGGTCGAGACCCTGCTAGGCCAGTCCGACACCATTCGCATGCTCGCCCGCCTGGACCTGCGCCAGGGCCTGCAGGCCGTGCTCGACATCGTCGCCGGCTTCCCCGGTGCCGTGCATCTGCTGCCTGCGCCCGGCTTTGTCGACAGCGGCGGCGTGGCGCCCAAGGACTACTACCGCGCCGAGACCTGGGCTGAGCTCGGCGCGATCAATGATGACTTCTGGTTCGGCCGTCGCCTTGCCGGCAAGCCGACCCAGCGCGTGCTCGACGAGGCACGCGCGTTCTGGAATGCAGTCGCCGATACCGGCTGGGTCGCGCAGGCGCCCGAACGCATCGCTTACGTGTTCGGCAACGCGGACAACACGCCCTGCGGCCTGGTCCTGCTCGACGAGGGCAGCCGGCCCTTCGTGCGCATGCGCGGCACGCCCCATGGCGACGGTTCGGTGACCTGGGCCTCGGGGCGGCTTGCCGGCCTGCCGGACGAGCGCTGCTGGCACATGGCCGCCGACCACATGGGGCTGACCAGCACGGCGGATCATTTTGCCGACATCGAGGCCCTGCTCACGCGCGGGACACCGCTGCGCCTGGGCCGGCTGCCGCTCAGCCGCAGCGAGACGGCGCGCGTCCCCGTGCGTGACTACCGCGCCGGGCCACCGCCCGCCTGGCCGACCGAGGCCGAGCTCGCCAGCCGTGCGCTCGGCGGCCGTGTTCCGGCGCTGCCGCAGCGGCGACGCAGCGTGCTGCGCGTGGGTGTGCGCGCGATGGATCTGCGCTTCGTACAGATCCCGCTGCTGTGCGGGCATTACCGTGGTGACCCGATCGCGGGCGCCGAGGCCGTCATCGACCGCTGGCTGGTCGATGGTGCCCTCAGCCACCGCCAGCGCCTGGGCATCCATTCCGGCGAGCTGGGCGATGCGACCGTGGTTCTGATGCCGCGCAGCGCCGAGGAGCGCCTGCGCGGCACCAGCCGTGGCGCGGTGGTGGTCGGCCTGGGCGAGATGGGGGCGCTCGGTGCCGAGGGGGTGACCGAGGCCGTGCGGGCCGGCGCGCTGCGCTACCTGCTGCATGCGTCCGACCGCTACGGCGAGGACCATTGCGATGGCCGCGGCCGTCAGCCCGATACTGCGATTCCGCTGCGCCTCGCAAGCCTGTTGGTCGGCAGCAACTCCGCGGCCAGCCTGGACGTCGGCGAGGCGGTGAAGGCGGTGGTGCGCGGCGTGCTGCTCGCCAATCGCGACTACGCCCAGTGCGCCAAGGCGCGCAGAGGGCCGGTCGGGCGCATTGTCGAACTGGAGTTGATCGAGCTCTATCGTGATGCCGCCATCTCTGCGGCCCATGCGGTGAGCGCGCTCGACAAGAGCCTCGCCGCCGAACTCGAGCGCCTGGGCGCCCGCCTCGACCTGTCCGAGCCGCTGCGCCATGGCGAAGGCGTGCGCCAGCGCCTGAGCGTGACCCCCTTCGGCGACTACTGGCCGCGCCTTGCGGTCACCGATGCCGACGGCGAGACCGCAGCATTGATCGATGCGCCCACGCCGCTGATCCGCCATGCCCGGCGCTTCCGCTTTACCTTCATGGGCGAGAAGGCGCGTGCAGAAGTTGTCGTGCAAGCGCGCCAGCCCGGTCTCATCGAACGCCTGGCCGACGAAGCACTGACCGGGCCTGCGTCCACCCGCTACCGCGGCGGTGAGGGCAGCTTCGGCCACACCCTGTTCCAGCTGCTGGTGCCGGTGGAGTTCAAGGCGGCAGCGCGCAAGGCGCGCAACCTGATCCTGGTGGTCGACGAAAGCACTGCCAACCTGCCCTGGGAACTGCTGGAGGATGACGGCGAGCCGCTGGTGAGCCGCAGCCGCATGGTGCGCCAGTTCATGACCCGCAGCTACCGGCACAATGTCGTGCGTACCGACGCCATGACGGCCTGCGTCATCGCCAACCCGAGTACCGAGGGATACCACGTGCAGTTCGGCGGGCCGGGCTGGAAGCCTCGCGTGGATGCCGACGGCACGCCGCGCCCCGACCGCCTGCCCAGTCTGGAGGGCGCTGCGCGCGAGGGTGAGGCCGTGGTGCGCATCCTTGAGGGTGCCGGCTATACGGTGAGCCATGCGCCGCCGGACGCGCTGGCCGGCGATGTGTATGCCCGTCTCTTTGCGCGCCCCAGCCGCGTGCTGGTGATTGCTGCGCATGGCATCCACGCCTGCCGTGCCGCTGACGGCAGCTACCGCAGCGGGGTCGTGCTGTCCGATGGCTTGTTGCTGACCGCAGCCGAGATTGCCCTGATGGAGACGGTACCCGACCTCGTCTTCCTGAGCTGCTGCCACCTCGGCAAGGTCGACGTTGCACAGGGTGCGCACCGTCTGGCTGCCAGCCTGGCGCGCGAGCTCATCGACATGGGCGTGCGCTGTGTGGTCGCAGCCGGCTGGGAGGTGCGCGACGATGCGGCGCAGACCTTTGCCGAGCGCTTCTTCAGCGCGATGGCGATCGAGGGCATGCGCTTCGGCGATGCAGTGTTCGAGGCGCGTGCCGAGGCCTTGCACCGCCATCCGGACTGCAACACCTGGGGCGCCTACCAGGCCTATGGCGATCCCGCCTTCCAGCTCCGGGTGGACCAGCGTGCCGAGCGCGAGGACGGGACCTTGCTGGCGCCCGAGGAGTTGCTCGACTGGCTGGACCAACTCTGGCTGGACGGCCACAGCATCCGCAGCGAGCAGCGCGAATCCGGCTTGCGGGCACTGCAGCGCCGCATCGACCGCCGCCTGGGCCGGCTGCCCGCGCAGTGGGTAGCGCGCCCGGATGTGCAGCAGGCGCTCGGCCGCTTGTATGCCGCCTACGGCGATGTGGGCGGTTTCGACGCGGCCCGAGCGCCCTTGCTGCGTGCAATCGCGGAGGATTCGTCGCGAGGGGCGGTGCCGATCGCGGCGATCGAACTGCTGGCCAATGTCGAGGCCCGGCTGGCCGAGCAGCTCAGCCAGCCGGGCGAGGGGCAGGATCTGGTGCGTGCGCTGGGCCTTGTGGATGACGCCATTGCGCGCATGCGCGCGCTGATCCTGATCGCTTCTGCCGCGCCGGCCGTGGCGGACGCATCCTCGCCGCAGGCTGGGATGCCAGCCAGCCTGCAGCGTCAGGCGATCCTGGGCAGCGCCTGGAAGCGGCGCGCCCTGGTGCAGCTGCGCCAGCTACAGGCCGATGCCGGGTTGGTGGCCGACGGCGGCAAGCCTTCCGCACGCGCTGCGGGCACGGCCGCCTGGGCACGTGTGCGCGATGACCTGTTGCGCGCGCATGAAGCCTACGCGCTCGGCGAGGGCGATCCGGCGCAGGCCGACTGGAACCCCTACCCGTGCATGAACCGCCTGCAATTGGGCTGGCTGCTCGGCGAGTCGATCGACGCTGCCGTGCTCGATGCCTGTCTGGCTACCGCACGCAAGCGCTTTGCGCGCAGCTTCGATTTCTTCGACGGTGCCGTGGTTGCGGACTGCGCGCTTACGCGCTGGCTCGTCGGCGATGTCGTCGAGGAGGAGGACGCCGCGGCCGCCAGGCTGGTGCAGGCCTACCGCGATGCACTGGGCATGCTTGCGGTGTCGCCGCGGCAGCTCGGTTCGGTGGCGAAGCAGCTTGGCTTGCTGGCCGGTTTCCTCGCGTTGCGCGCAGACGCCGGGGATGACCGGCGTGCAGCGGTGCTCGCGGCGGCGGCGGCGGCATTGGGCGAGGGCCTGTCGTGAGGATCGGCAGAGGAGGCCTGCAACACTGAAAGGCTATCGAAAGCACGTCTTCGTATCGTCCGCTCCACTTGGGGCGAGGCGGTTCTGCTCCGGGATAGACGAATCGATAATCGGAGGAGATCGCCGTGATGCTCAAGAAGACCCTTTTTGCCGCCGCTACCGCGGTGTTTGCCACCCTTGCCGCGGGCGTCGCCCACGCCGAGCCGGCCAAGCCCGAGTGCATCGCCCCGGCCAAGCCGGGTGGTGGCTTCGACCTCACCTGCAAGCTGGCACAGAGCGGCCTGCAGGACGGCGGCCTCCTGAAGGCGCCGATGCGCGTCACCTACATGCCGGGCGGCATCGGCGCCGTGGCCTACAACACCGTGATCGCCAACCGCCCCGCCGAAGCCGGTACCATCGTCGCCTTCTCGGGCGGTTCCTTCCTGAACCTGGCGATCGGCAAGTTCGGCAAGTACAACGAGAACGACGTGAAGTGGCTGGCTGCGGTGGGTGCCGACTACGGCGCCATCATCGTGCGCGCCGACGCGCCCTTCCAGAGCCTGAAGGATCTGATCGAGGCCACCCGCGCCAACCCGGGCAAGGTGGTGTATGGCGCTGGCGGTTCGGTCGGCAGCCAGGACTGGATGAAGTCGGCGCTGATCGCGCGCGAGGCCGGCGTCAATCACAAGAACATGCGCTACGTGGCCTTCGAAGGCGGTGGCGAGGCGATGGCCGCGCTCATGGGCGGCCATGTCCAGGCCTACTCCGGCGACGCCTCCGAGGTGCTCGGCCACCTCAAGGGCGGTCGCATCAAGGTGCTCGCCATCCTGGCGCCCGAGCGCCTGAAGGGTGAGCTGGCCGACATTCCGACCGCGATGGAGCAAGGCTACAACGTCGACTGGACGATCACGCGCGGCTTCTACGTTGGCCCCAAGGTGGCCGATGCCGACTACCAGTGGTGGCTGCAGGCCTTCGACACCATGATGGCCACGCCCGAGTTCGACAAGCTGCGCGAGGAGCGCGGGCTCTTTCCCTACCACCTGACGGGTGACGCCCTGACGGCCTACGTGCAGAAGGAAGTGGCGCGCTATCGCGAGCTCGCCGCCGAGTTCGGCCTGACGGCGCAGTAAGCCTCGCCGCTCGGGCAAGGGCGCGGGCACGACCCGCCCGCGCCGCGTGCAGGCTCCGGCTGGCGCGCTGCCCCCACTCCTGTCCCCTCCGCGCCTTGCCGGGCGCGGCCCTCACCTGAAGGGAGATCGCCATGAGCGAACGCATCTTCGGCGGCGTGCTGGTGCTCATCAGCCTCGTCGGCCTCTTCATCGCGCGCGGTTTCGAAGCGCCGTTTTCCTATGAGCCGGTCGGGCCGAAGGCCTTTCCGATGATCGTGCTGGCGCTGCTCGGCCTGTTCGCGCTGGCGCTGGTCTTCGGCAAGACCGAGAAGACCGCCTGGGCGCCGGGTCCGGTGATGCAGCGCATCGGCCTGCTGTTCCTGGTCGTGCTCGGCTATGCGCTGCTGTTCGACCGTCTCGGGTTCGTGATCGCCACCGCGCTGGTGACGCTGCCGGTCGCGCGCCTGTTCGGCGCGAGCTGGAAGCAGGCGCTGGTGAGTGGCGTCGGCCTCGGCATCGGCCTGTTCTATTTCTTTGACCGCCTGCTCGACGTCGCGCTGCCGACCGGGCTGTGGCTCAACGCGATCACGGGGTAAATCATGGAAACCTTGACGCTTCTCGCCCAGGGCTTTGCCGTCGCAGCGACGCCCGAAAACCTGATGATCGCGCTGATCGGCTGTTTCCTCGGCACCGTCGTCGGCCTGCTACCCGGCCTGGGCCCGATCAACGGCGTGGCCATCCTGCTGCCGATCGCCTTCGCCATGAAGCTGCCACCGGAGTCGGCGCTGATCCTGCTGTGCGCGGTGTATGCCGGCTGCGAATACGGCGGCCGCATCTCGGCGATCTTGCTCAACGTGCCGGGTGATGCCGGCGCGGTGATGACCACGCTCGACGGCTATCCGCTGGCCAAGAAGGGCCTCGCCGGGCCGGCGCTGTCGATGTCGGCGGTGGCGTCCTTCACCGGCGCCATGGTCGCCACCCTGGGCATCGTCGCCTTCGCGCCGCTGCTCGCCGAATGGGCGATCGCCTTCGGCCCGGCGGAATACTTCGTGCTGATGGTGCTGGCGCTGTCCTGCCTGGGCGGCCTGGTGGGCGATTCCCTGCCCAAGGCGATGATCGCCTGCCTGATCGGCCTGCTGCTATCGACGGTGGGCATCGACTCGAACAGCGGCGTGTATCGCTTCACCTTCGACATGCTGCACCTGGCCGACGGCATTCCCTTCATCGTCATCGTCATCGGCCTGTTCGCCGTCAGCGAGATCCTGCTGATGCTGCAGAGCCTGCATGCCAACCCCGAGCCGATCGCGCTGTCGGGGCGGCTGATGTTCAACCTGAAGGAGTTCATGCTCGCCAAGTGGACGATGCTGCGCTCGGCGGTCGCCGGCTTCTTCATCGGCGTGCTGCCCGGCGCGGGTGCCACCATCGCCTCGGCGATGTGCTACGCCAGCGAGCGCCGCATGGCGGGCAAGGATCACCAGTTCGGCGAGGGCGACATGCGCGGCGTGGCCGCGCCGGAGGCGGCCAACAACGCCTCGGCCAACGGTTCGCTGGTGCCGATGCTGACCCTGGGCGTGCCCGGTTCTGGCACCACCGCGGTGATGATGGGCGCGCTCACGCTGTACAACATCACCCCCGGCCCGACCCTGTTCCAGGACCAGCCGGTGATCGTGTGGGGCCTGATCGCTTCGCTCTTCATCGCCAACGTCATGCTGCTGGTGATGAACATCCCGCTCATCCGCGTGTTCGTCAAGTTCCTGTCGATCCCGGTGTGGTTGCTGGTGCCGGGCGTGGCGGCAATCTCGATGGTCGGCGTGTATGCGGTGCATGGCAACACCTTCGACCTCATCGTCGGCGTGCTGGTCGGTGCGCTGGGCTATGCGCTGCGCGTCATGAACTTCCCGATCGCGCCCTTCATCCTCGGCTTCGTGCTCGGCGACATGATGGAGCAGAACCTGCGCCGCGCGCTGTCGATCAGCAACGGCGAGATCGGCGTGCTGTTCTCCAGCCCGATCGCCATCGGCCTGTGGGTGGCGGCCATCGCCATGCTGGTGGGCCCGCGTGTCGCACGCATGCTCGACAGCCGCCGCGCGGTGGCCCAGGCATGAGTTGAAGACTCACCTCCACGGATTCCGTCCTCTGCGTTGCGACGGAATCCGGCTTGCGGTGGCCCCGTCCCGGGTCGCCGCCTTTGATGGGCGCCTGCGGGCGCCCGTTTTTTTGCGGCAAGGCCCGAGGACTCGACGGCTCACCTTGAACCTCTTCTGCTCGACGGTGAGGTTGAGGTCGCCGGCGTGGCTGAGCGGTGTCTTCCCTACCGATCCCGTTGACTGTGCGTCGCCGCTTGATCGCCATCTCGGGCGTCTTCCGGGAGATCTGCTCGAAGCCTCTGCCGGTGATGGCCGAATCGCGACACTTTCGCTGTCCTGCCGCCCTTGCGCACAGCAATAGAGGCGGAACTCTGGCGAGTTCCGCCTCCATCAGGGTAGCTGCGCGCCTGCCAGTGATTCGACTTTACGTGTTTGCCGCGGACTGGGATCCAGGACTGATCACCCGTGGCCGCCCGCCCTGGTCGAGGGCGACGAAGACGAAGCTGGCGTCGGTGACCTTGACCTGTTCCTCGCCGTCGCGCGAGCGGCGCCAGGCCTCGACCTCGATCGTCATCGAGCTGCGGCCGACGCGCACGATCTCGGCGTGGAGGCTGACCTCGTCGCCGATGAACACCGGGCGCAGGAAGGTGATGCGGTCCACCGACACCGTGGCGCAGCGGCTGCGCGCGCGGCGGGCGGCGACGTTGCCGGCGGCGAGGTCCATCTGCGCCATCAGCCAGCCGCCGAAGATGTCGCCGGCGGGGTTGGCGTCGGCGGGCATGGCGATGGTGCGGATTGCGGGTTCGCCGCGCGGCATGGTGGTCGAGTCGTTCATGGTGAGGTTCCGGTGGGGGTGGGGGAAGCGCTGCCCGCGGCTCGCCGGGGGCGGCGGAGTGCCCGCCCCCGGGTGAGCGGCGTCAGCTGACGTGACGGCATTTCGACGCCGGCGTGCGCGTATCCATGTTGCGCCCGCGGTTCAGGTGGTCGTCGATCTCGGCCGCGCAGCCCAGCATGCGGGCGTGCAGGAACAAGGTGAATGCGGCGTCTTCCAGGCGCGCTTCGTCGATGCGGCCTTCGCGCCACGGCTGCCAGGTCAGGCGCAGCAGCAGGGCGGCGATCACCGCGTCGATGTTCACGCAATACACCGTGCGCGATACCCCGGCCTCGTGCAGCGCCTGCACCAGGGCGTGGTAGAAGTCGTGGAACACGTTGGCCTCGCCGCGCGCGGTCATCAGCTCGTGGATGAAGGCTTCGCGCGGATCGATGTTGACCGGCCGGTCCTTGAACACCGGGTGGTTCACGCCCGGGATCTTGCGGATGTCCTCGCTGCCGGTCTGCTTGCGTTCGGCCTTGTAGCGCGCGTAGTCCTCGGCGCAGTGGCGGGCCAGCGCGGCGACGTCGATGCCGTGGGCGGCCGTCGGGTCGTCGAGGCCGCTGTCGCGAAACTGCTCGATCAGGAACTGCACGCCCTCGAAGCCGTTGCCACCGTGTGCGTAGCCGGTGTGGGTGAGGAAGCCGACGACCGCCTTGTTGAGCTGCACACGCTGCGGCGTTTCCGGGCCGTCGGCCGAGACCGCACCCTTGGCGCCCTGGGCGGAGATGGTGCCGGGGCCGTTGCTGAGCAGGATGCCGACCAGGGTCTGGTAGGCGAACAGGTCGGCCAGCCGTGGCACGCGGCCGAGCAGGGCCTGGCAGGCGAGCGCGGTGAGCGAACCGCTACCGAGCATCTCGGCCTCGTCGATGCCGCAGAAGCGGCCGGCCTCGTGCTGCTCGGCCGGGGCCGAGGCGCCGATCAGGGTGCCGACCAGCTGCAGCCACCATGGCAGGCTCTCGGCGGTCAGGCGCGAGACGCGCTTGCGCATCAGCGGTCCCCACGCGAGCGTGGTGGTGATCGCGGCGAGCACGGCATCGGCACTCAGGGGCACGCCGGTGTGCTGCAACAGGCGCACGGGCAACGAGCGCGCGTCGCGTGCCGCCAGCCCGGCGAGCATCGCCTCGGCGCGGGCGTCGGGCGCCGGGGCGTGGACCAGCGCGACCAGATCGGCGTCGTCGGCGAGGGTGCGGCAATCGAAGTCCTCGTCGAGCGCGTCGCGCAGGCCGGCGGCATGCAGGCGCTCGATCAGCGCTGCGACGATCGTGCGCGCGCGCTCGGCGCGGCGCGGGCCGACGATTGCCATGGCGGCGGCGAGCACTGCGTTGGGCGCATTACCGGCGGCGCGTGCGGCCTCGGCCGCGGCGAGCGCGGGGTCGCCATGCAGGTTGAGGTGGGCGCCGACCGCCACCGCGATCAGCTTGCGGTCGTTGTCGCCGCCGGCCTCGCGCAGCAGGGCCAGGCCGAGGTTGGCCTCGAGCGGGCGGCGTGCGGCCTCGAGCACGCTGACCCCGTGCAGGCTCGAGACCTGGGTCGCGGGGTCCATCTGCGAGGCGCCCGAGGCGTCCTTCATGGACCCGCGCGGGAACACCGCGCCGACCTGTTCGGCCAGCCGCGCGATCTGGCTGCGATAGGGCTCGATCGCCGGCACCACCGGCAGGTCGAGCTGCGGCGGCAGGGCGATGCCGAGGTTGGCGCCGAACCAGGGCTTGAGCTCCATCGTGCCTTCAGGCTCGAAGTCCGGCAGGGTGGCGTTGGCGCGCATCACCGCGGTGAGCGCGGCGGGAATGTGGGCGATGTTGGTGACCACCGCGCCCTTCGCCGAGAACACCGGGTTGTCCGGCGTGTACAGGCCGTCGACGCCGAACTTGTCCATGAACCAGCGTTCCTTGGCGGCGGCATCGTCCTCGCCGCCGGCCATCGCACCGGCATGGCCCACGGCGCGCGTGAGGCGCGACTTCCAGCGCCCGACCACGCAGGCCACCACCGGCTTGGTGAACTCGGCGTCGCGCTCGTAGTAGCCACCGGGCTCGCAATACAGCACCGCAGCCTTGCTGCGCGCGTCGTTGGCGAGGGCGAAGGCGAACTCCGGCGCGGCGTAATGGATGTAGACGTCCTTGCCGCTGGAGACCAGCGTGGTCGTGCCCCAGCCCGCCATGCGCAGGTACTGGGCGATGGTGGTGGTGAAGCCGCCGGAGTTCGACAGTACCGCGATCGAGCCGCGGCGCAGCGTGTCGGACGGGTTGTCGCCACCGAGGGCGCCGCCGATGCGCACCTGGTTCCACGAGTCGGCCACGCCCAGGCAGTTGGCGCCGAAGATGTCGATGCCGTGCTGCTGGCCCATGGCGCGGATCTCGCGTGCGTCATGCACCGAGATCTTCTCGGTGATGATGAAGACCTTCTTCAGCTCCGGATTCACCCGGATCAGCTCGGCCACGCCGTCGCGCGCCGCCGACGGCGGCAGATAGACCACGCCGCAATTGAAGCGGTGGCCATCGTCCAGCCCCTCGCGCACGCTGTTGTACACCGGGACGTTGCCGAGGGGGGTCTCCAGCACCTGGCCGCGGCGCCCCGGCGAGGTGCCGAACACCACGTTGCCGCCCGACCACGCATGGCCGACCGGCGTGACCTCGCTGGATTCGCCGCCGAGGATGTTGAGCACGCACACGCGGTCGTGCCGGGTCGCGATGTGGGCCAGCGAACTGATCCCCACGTAATACTTGAAATCACCAACGCCTTGTTGGTACATGGCTGTCTCCTTGGAATCGGGGTGTCGGGGCTCAGGCGGCCGTGGCCGCGGGGGCGAGCCCCAGGCGCGCGGCGACGGCGTCGCGGCCGCCGGCCTTCATCCATTCATTGGCTTCGCGGGCGTAGTCGACCACCTCGCTCATCGCCGAATCGAAGCCGAACAGGCGGTAGGGCAGGCCGAGCGCCTCGCAGGTGTCGCGCAGCACGCCCATGCCGCGCACCAGGTTCGGTCCGCCGCGGCCGGCGACGACGTAGAGCGGCGTCGGGCCATGGCTGCCGAAGTGCTCGCGCAGCGCGTCGGCCATGGCGCGGAAGGTCTCGTGGATGTCGGTGTTGTTGGACTTGCCGCCGATGATGAAGAGCACGTTGGCCTGACGCAGCCAGTGCTTGAAGCAGATCGACGCCACCGACTTCATCTTCTCGTAGGGGGGGTTGCCGCCGAAGTCGGACGAGATGATGGCGTCGTCGCCGAGCATCTCGGTGACCAGCGAGTTGGCGCCGCCGCCGAAGGTGGGGGCGAGGATGGTGCCGCCGGCGTTGATCACGTAGACGTCGCTCTGGCCCTGGTGGGTGCGCAGCTGGTTGATCTCCTGCTCGAAGTCGGAATAGTCCACTGCGAACAGGTGGGCGGGCAGGTTGAGCCGGTGCCAGCGCGGATCGTCGCGGTCGAAGCCGCACTTGAAGTCGCAGGCCACAGGGGTGAGCCGGCCGCGGCGGTCGGGGCGCATGCGGATCGGGTTGAGCTCGAGGGTGGTCATGCCGAAGTCGTGGTACAGCTCCCACAGCCGCGGCAGGTGCTGCACCAGCGGCGAGATGATCTGCTTGGGCGCGCCGATGTCGGCGAGCGCGTTGGCGACGACGAAGGCCTTCAGGCCGGTGAGCGGGTCGAAGGGCACGCGCGCGACCTGCGACTTGTCGAGTTCCTCGATGTCGACGCCGCCGCGGTGGGTCAGGGTCATGGTCGGGGCACGGAACTCGGTCGAGTCGGTGATCGAGAAATAGACCTCGTGCTCGGCCGGCACCGCAGCTTCGAAGGTGACGCCGTTGGCCTTCGCCACCTGGTGGCCGTGGCGATGCTCGACGAAGTACAGGCGCTCCTTCTCGGCCAGCGCGGTGCGCAGGTCCTTGGCACGCCCGATGAGGCCGGCCTTGCCCTTCTTGCCGACACCGCCCTTGAACAGCGGCTTGACGAAGACCGAGCCGTGACGCTCGATGAGCGCCTTGATCTGCTCCTCGCTGGCGTCCGGGCCGAGCACCTCGGCGGTGGGGAAGTCGGCGAACTGCAGCAGACGCGCGCCGTACAGCATTCCCGTGATGTTCATGTCGGGTTCTCCAGTGTGCGGTTGTCGAGGGTCAGAAGCGGTGGCGCATGCCGGCCATCATCACCCGGTGGTTGTCGCCGGCTGCCGGCGTGATGTTGCCTATTGCATAGTTGGCACCGCTCTCGTTGGAGAGCTGCGAGTAGCCGGCGTAGAGCGTGGTGCGCTTGGAGAGGGCGTGCAGGTAGTAGGCCGACCAGCCGCTGGCGTCCTCGCCGGCGGCGCCGTCCGATTCGTCGCGATCGGCATAGCTGAGCGCGACCGTGTTCGCAGGGTTCAGACGGATCTCGGCGCTCACGGCCCAGGTGCGGGCCTTGCCGTTGCCGACGGTGCCGCTCTCCTTGTCCTGCGACCAGGCGAAGTACGGCTTCACGATGCCGAAGTCGTAAGCCAGGCCGACGCCGCTGGTGCGCACCTTGCCGCCGCTGGCGTCGCGCTGCACGCTCTGCGTGGTGAGCGCGCCGGAGAAGGCGCCGTTGCCGTAGAGCAGGCTGAGGCCGTGGCCGTCGCCTTCCTTGCGCGCGGTGGACGTGGTGGCGACCTTCTCGCCCAGCCAGTAGCCGGCATCGAGCTCGAAGCCGGCAAGCTTGGGCGAGCGGTACTTCACCATGTTGTCGAAGCGCACCTCGTAGGCCGGCTTTACGGCGCCGGTCTTGCGCAGCAGCAGGCCGGCGCTGCGATCGGCGTTGCCGGTGGCGTCGAAGGGGTCGAGGGCGACGAAGGCGGGCGAATACTGGCGGCCCAGGGTCAGGCGGCCGAGGCTGCTCTCGAGGCCGACCAAGGACTGGCGGCCGAACAGGCGTCCGCCCTGCTCGGCGAGGCCGGTCGAGGGGTCGAAGCCGCTCTCGAGCACGAACACGGCCTTGATGCCGTTGCCGAGGTCCTCGTTGCCACGAAAGCCGAGGCGCGAGCCGTTGAGCTCGCCGTGGTGGACGCCCTCGTAGCGCTGGTCGCCCGATCGCTCATGGCTGAGGTTGAGGTCGATGAGGCCGTAGATGGTGACGTTGGACTGGGCGAGCGCGAGCGACGGGGTGGCGACGGCGGCGGCCAGCAGGACCGATTTGGAAAGGCGTTGCATGGAAGTCTCCTCGATCTTGTGAGTGGGCGCGCCAGACACGTTGGCGCGGCCCGCATTGCAGCGCCGTCGCCTTTCGATCGCCTTTCACTGCTGCCGGTCCGTGAGGAGGATGGACCGATGACTGCGCCCGTTGCAGGGCTGTCGTCGACAATTCAGGGTGCCGGGGCGGCCCCGAGCGGCAGCTCCACTTCCACGCACAGGCCGTGCCCGCCCTCGCCGTCGCGCAGCGTGATGCGGCCATCGTGGGCGAGCGCGATCTCGCGCACGATGGCCAGTCCTAGGCCGCTGCCGTCGCTGTCGCCCTGGCCGAGGATGCGGTAGAAGCGCTGGAACACGCGTTCGCGCTCGGCCTCGGGAATGCCCGGCCCCTGGTCGCATACGCTCACCACCGCCTCGCCGTCGAAGGCGGCGACAGCGACGGTGACCGCCGAGTCGGGCGGGCTGTAGCGGATCGCGTTGTCGACCAGGTTGGAGACCATCTCGCGCAGCATTGGCGCGTTGCCCTCGATCATCAGCGCGTGGCCGATGCCTTCGTAGGCGAGGTCGATGCTGCGCTTGAGGGCGAGCGGGGCGAGCTCCATTGCTACGTCCTTGACCAGGCCGGCGAGGTCGAGCGGCGCGCGCTCGTCGATGAGGCCGTTGGCCGCCTCGGCGCGCGACAGGGTGAGCATCTGGTTGGCCAGCCTGCGCGCGGCGCGGGTGCTGCGCAACAGACTGGCGAAGGTGTTGAGCATCTCTTCCGGGTCGGTCTGGCGCAGGCCGTACTCGGCCTGGGTGGTGAGGACCGCGAGCGGGGTGCGGATCTGGTGCGCGGCGTCGGCAAGGAAGCGTCGGCGTGCGGCCAGCATGGCCGACAGGCGCTGCATGTGGTGGTTGATGGCGTCGATCAGAGGCGCGACCTCGCTCGGCACGCCGTCGGCCCGCACCGGGGTGAGGTCTTCCTCGTCGCGGTTGCGGATGTGGTCGCGCAGCGCCACCAGCGGGCGAAACGCCGTGCCGAGGGCGAGCAGCACCAGCACCGCCCCGACGGCGACCAGGGCCGACTGGCGTTGCAGGCTGGCGATGAACAGTTCGCGGGCGAGGGTCTCGCGCGCGCCGGTGGTTTCGGCAAACACGATCAGTACGGCGTCGCCGCCTTCCAGCGCGGGGTCGTACAGGCGCTTGTACATGGCGGCCATGCGCACCGTCTCGCCGCGGTAGGCGAGATCGAAGATCCTTACCATGCCCTCGCCGGCGGGCAGCGTGGGCGGGCGTAGATCGGCATAGCCGGTGACGAGCACGCCCGCGGCGTCGAACACGGCGTGGAAGATACGCTCGGCGGCGCTGTCCTCGAAGCCTTCGAAGGCAGCGTAAGGAATGTCGACCTGGATCTCGCCCTCGAGCGAGTGGGTGCGCTCGCCGATCGCTCGCACCGAGGCGGTCAGCGTGCGGTCGTAGGCTTGGTTGACTGCGTCGAGTGCGCCGCGGTAGCTCAACCAAGCACTGACGATCAGCATGAGCCCGAGCGGGGGCAGCAGCCAGCCGAGGACGCGACGGCGCAGGCTACCACCGTGGCGGCGCGACACGGCCGGTTCGACGGCTGCGGCCGCAGCCTCGCCGTCACCCTGGACGGCGGCGCCATCCGCGCGTCCGCCCTGCTCGGCCCTGGGGGCTGCGCGCATATCAGGGCGCCGGCCGTTCGGCGAGCAGGTAGCCGAGCCCGCGCAAGGTGTTGATGACGACGTCGGCGCCTTCGAGCTTCTTGCGCAGGCGCGAGACGTAGATCTCGATGGCCTCCACGCGGGCGTCGGCGTCGAACTCGAATACCTTCTGGAACAGGGCCTCGCGCGCCACCGGGCGGCCGACGCGCGAAAGCAGCACCTCGAGCACCGCCAGCTCGCGCGGCGTCAGCGCCAGCATCTGGCCGTCCACCGTCGCCATGCGGTTGGTGGTGTCGAACTCGAGCCGGCCCAGGCGCACCCGCGGCACCTGGTTGCCAGCGCGGCGCAGCAGGGCCTTGATGCGGGCCTCGAGCTCGGCGAGTTCGAAGGGTTTCGTCAGATAATCGTCGGCACCGAGATTGAGGCCTTCGACGCGTTCTTCGGTGCTGCCGCGGGCAGTCAGCACCAGCACCGGGGTGGGAGTGCTGCCTTCGGCACGGCTCTCGCGGGTGCGCAGCCGGCGCAGCACGTCCAGGCCGTCGAGACCCGGCAGGGAGAGGTCCAGGATCACCACGTCGTAGCGCTCGCTGCGCAGGGCCTGGTCGGCATGGTCGCCACGCCCAAGCACCTCGAGCACGAAGCCGCTCTGGCGCAGCGAGCGCGCGACCCACTCGGCGAGTTCGGCGTGGTCTTCGACCAGCAGCAGGCGCATTGGCGTTCCGGTGAAAGTGAATCGAAAGGCGTGTCGGCGATTATCGGGGCAAAGGCGGATGGCGTCCAAGCCGCCGACTTGCAGGGAGATCGGGATATGAGAACAGTGCGGACGAGGACCGGCGCCGGCGCCGTGATGGCGATGGTCCGAGCTTGCCGTGAGGCGTTGTGCGGGCTGCGCGTGGCGGTTTTCGGGCTGGCCATGCTGTGTGCGGGCAGCGCCCTCGCCCGGCAGGCGCCCGATGCGCGCGAGGCGGCGGTGCGTGAAGGCGTGGTGGTCGTGTATGCGGCGGCTGACCAGGATGTGGTGCAACCCATCCTCGACGACTTCGAGGCCTTGCACCCAGGGATCCGCGTCGAATACCACGACCTGAGCTCGAACGAGCTCTACCAGCGGGTGGTGGATGAGCGTGCAGCCGGTACGCTAGGTGCAGACGTGGTGTGGAGTTCGGCCATGGACCTGCAGGTGAAGCTGGTCAACGATGGCTATGCCCAGCCCCACCGCTCGCCCGAGACCGCCGCGCTGCCGCGCTGGGCGGTATGGAAGGACGAGGCTTTCGGCACTACCTATGAGCCGGCGGCGATCGTCTACAACAAGCGCCTGCTGACTGAGGCCGAGGTACCTGACACCCATGCCGAGCTGATCCGTCTGCTCGGGGAGCAGCCTTCACGACTGCTTGGGCGCTTGGCCAGCTATGATCCCGAGCGCTCCGGCCTGGGCCTGCTGCTGCATACCCAGGATGCACAAGCCAACCCGATCGTGTTCTGGCAGCTGGCGCGCCGGATGGGCGAGCTGGGGCTGGAGCAGCACAGCTCGAGCCGCGACATGCTCGACCGTCTCGCCGCAGGCCAGCTGGTGCTGGCCTACAACGTGCTCGGTTCCTATGCGCACAAGCGCGCACGCAGCGAGGCGGTGCTCGGCGTGGTGTGGCCGCAGGACTATACCCTGGTGCTGAGCCGGGTTGCCTTCATCGCCCGCGATGCCCGCCATCCGGCCGCGGCGCGGCTGTGGCTGGACCACTTGCTGTCGCCGCGCGGACAGGCTTTGCTCGCCGAGCACCTCGGCCTGCTGCCGGTACGTGCCGATGCCGGCACGGCGGGGGCCGACAGTGCGGCTGCCCTGCTGCATGAGAACCTGCGCCATGCTTTCCGCCCGATCCGCATCGGCTCGGGACTGCTCACCTACCAGGACCAGGCCAAGCGCCAGGCCTTCCTGCGCCAATGGGACGCTGCCACACGGCCGTCCGTCGAACCCTAGATGTCGTCCTCAACACAGAAGAACAGCGGCGCTTCGTGGCGCTATGTCCTGGCCACGCTTGTGCTCGCGGCCGTCGCCGGCTGGCTGGCCGAGCGCTTCCACCTGCCGCTGCCGTGGATGATCGGTCCGCTGTTTGCCGTCGCCGCCGTGCGCATGGCCGACATCGAGCTGCGCCCGCTGCCCGGTGGTCGGCAGAGCGGGCAATGGGCGATCGGTGCCGCACTCGGCCTGTACTTCAGTCCCGAGGTCGTGGCGCAGCTGAGCCTGCATGCAGCGCTGGTGGTGGCTGCTGCAGTCGGTTCGCTCGTGCTCGGTGTCCTTTGTGCGCTGATCATGCGTCGCCTGGGTGGCGTCGATACGCCAACCGCCTTCTTCGCGGCGCTACCCGGCGGTGCCTCCGAGATGGCCAATCTCGCTGACCGCTACGGCGGCGCGGTGGATCGCATTGCCGCAGCACATGCTATTCGAGTAATGATGGTGGTGTCGCTACTGCCCTTCGCGCTCACCTTTGGTGGGGTGCACGGCAGTGATCTCTACGTGCCGATCGCCCAGGCCGTGGATGCCCGGCATTTCCCGCAGCTGGTGGTGGCGAGCCTGCTTGGCGTGGCGGCGTTCAAGCTGTTGCGCATTGCCAACGCCTGGGTGCTTGGTCCGCTGCTCGGTGTGGCAGTCGCGACGCTCGCTGGGGTTCCGCTGTCCGCCCTGCCCGTCTGGGTGGTCAACGGCGGACAGCTGCTGATCGGTTGCGCGCTGGGCTGCCGCTTCTCGCGTGCGTTCTTTCGTGCTGCGCCACGCTTCATGGCGGTGGCTGGGCTGACTGCGGTAATGTCGATCGTGTTTGCCGGCGCTTTCGCCGCTTTGCTCGCACTGGCTTCGGGGGTGCCGCTGCCGACCTTGATACTGGCGACTGCGCCGGGCGGGGTATCGGAGATGTGCATCACTGCCAAGGTGCTGCAGCTCGGCGTGCCGCTGGTCACCGTCTGCCACGTGCTGCGCGTGGTGGTGCTGACCGTGGGTGCGCAGTGGAGCTTCGGGGCGTTCCGGCGGATGGTGGAGACCTGAGCAAGGCAGTCGACCTGGGGTGGTTAGCAGGGCGCATGCGCGGAGCAGATGGATGCGCCATGTAGATTTGACCAAGTTCGTCTTGGATGGATTAAGCGCTCACAGGCGCTAATCCGTGGCGGCCCGCAGGCGATCGAGGCGCAGGCGCTGGCGTTCGTCGAACAGGCGGCGCGCGCCCAGGCTGACGGCCACCACGGTCCCGAAACCGGTGCCGCCTGCAATGAGGAACATGACCAGGATCTGGTACTTCACGGCGTCGACTGGTGGCGTGCCGGCCAGGATCTGACCGGTCATCATACCCGGCAGGCTGACGATGCCGGCTGCAGCCATGGCGTTGATGATCGGGATCATGCCGACGCGAATTGCCTCGCGTCGGCTGTCGGCGATGGCCTCGTTCCAGTCCTGGCCGAGCGCGAGCCGGGTTTCGAGTACGGCGCGTCTTGTGCTTGCCTCCTGGGTCAGGCGGTCCAGCCCGAGTGCAATGCCGTTCATGGTGTTGCCAAGTACCATGCCGAGCAGCGGAATGGCGTACTGCGGGGCGTACCACGGCGTGCTGCCGATTACCAGGACAAGGGCCAGCACGGTGACGGTGAATGAGGAAACGAACATCGACAGCGTGCCCAGGCCAAAGCCCCAGCCGCCTGCGAAGCGGCGCTTCTGGCGCGCCATGACTTCGTGTCCGGCTGCGGTGATCATGATGGCAGCCATGATCGCCACCCACAGGAAATGTGCGTTGTCGAACAGCAGCTTGAGCACCAGGCCGATCAGCAGCAGCTGCATCGTGGTGCGCATGGCCGACACCAGGAGGCGGCGCTCGATGCCCAACTGGAGGCGCAGTGACAGCACGGCCAGGGCCAGTATCAGCACGGCAGCAAGCGCGAGGTCGAAGACCGAGAGCGTGATCAAGATCGGGCTGGCTCCGCTGTGGTCGTGCATTCGGCCGTGAGGCGGCCGTCCACGAGGAGGAAGCAGCGCTGCGCCACGCGTGATGCCTGGCGGGGATCGTGGCTGATCCACAACAGGGCGGCGCCGGTCGAGCGGCGGTAATCGTCGAGCAATGATTCGACGCGCGCCGTGCTGTCCTCATCGAGGTTGCCGGTGGGCTCGTCGAGCAGCAGCGCGGCGGGACCTTGCATCAGGGTCCGCAGCAGCGCCAGGCGTTGGCGTTCGCCGGTCGAGCAGCGTGCGGCCTCCCAATCAAGGGCGGTCGGTGGGAGGCCGAGCCTGTCCAGCCAGACGGGTTTGCAGCCCGTGCTGAAGTGGGCGCCGATCGTATCCGACCACCATTGGGCTTCTGCTGCCAGCAGTGCGACCTGTCGCCGCCAACTCGGGGCCGGCATGGCCGAACAGCGACGGCCGTCGAGCCAGGCCTCTCCCTGGTGCGGGTCGAGGTCGGCGATGGCGCGCAGCAGCAGGGACTTGCCGCTGCCCGAGGCGCCCCGGATGCAGACGCATTCGCCCGCGCCGACGGTGAGATCGAGCGGACCGACGTGCAAGGCTTGAAACTGGTGCAGGGCGAGCGTTGCCATGGCCGCCATCTTCCCGCGCGGCACGCGGGTTTTCAATCGGTGTTCGTCGTGCTTTGGCTAGGTGCCGAGGGCGCGTGTGCGCGAGAATGCATAGCCTCAATCCGCGTGCGCGATGATGCGGAATCTTTCTTCCGCGCAGCGCTCTGATCTGCCAAGACGCGACGCAGGCGCATACTGCGCATTCACTTCAGGACAAGTTCATGCACAAGGATCCTCGTTTCTCCGGTGTATTCCTCAATGTTGGCGGTGGCAGTGCCACGCCGCCATCGCTGTGGCAGAAGATCGTCGGCGGTGTGGCGGCGCTCGGGGTGTTCGTGCTGGCGCTGACCTTCTCGGTGGCCTTGTTCGCCGTGGTGATCACCGTTGGCGTGGTCGTATGGGCTTACTTCTGGTGGAAGACGCGCGCGCTGCGCAAGGCCATGCGTGAGCAGATGGATGCGCGCATGGCCGAGGCCGGCATGCGTGCGGGCGAGTCCGGCGGGGCGCAGGCCGCGCGTGGCCTGATCATCGAGGGCGAGGTGATTCGCGAGGTCAAGATCGAGGACGGCGCGGGCCAGGACGAGCGCGGACGCTGAGCAGGCCGCCCGCCCTCACTTCAACTCGCCGCCGCCGCCGGCCCGCGGTGCCTCGATGGTCTGCAGCCGCGCTTCCTTGCCGTCGATGCTGCGGATATGCACATCCATCTGGTTGAAGGCGATTTCGATGCCGTGCTCCTTGAACAGGCGGTCGATCTCGCGGTTGATCTCGTCGATGGCGGCGTTGCGGTCGCCCAGCTCGCGTACATGCACGCGCAGTTCATGGTCGAGTGTGCTGGGGCCGAAGCTGAGGAAGAACACCAGCGGCTTGGGCTCCTTGAGTACGCGCGTGTTGTCCTCGGCGATCCGTAGCAGCAGCTTGCGGGTGAGCTCGAGGTCCGAGCCGTAGGCCACGCCCACCTTGACCGTGATGCGGGTGACGGTGTCGGTGAGCGACCAGTTGGTGAGCTGGCCGGTGATGAAGGCCTTGTTGGGGACGATCATTTCCTTGCGGTCGAAGTCGGTGATCGTGGTGGCGCGGATCTGGATGCGGGTGACCGTGCCCGACACGTTGCCGATGGTGACCGTGTCGCCGATGCGCACCGGGCGCTCGAACAGGATGATGAGGCCGGATACGAAGTTGGCGAAGATCTCCTGCAGGCCGAAGCCCAGGCCCACCGACAGCGCTGCCACCAGCCACTGCAGCTTGTCCCAGCTCACCCCCAGCGAGCCGAGCGTGGCGACGATGCCCACCGCCATGATCACGTAGGACAGCAGTGTGGTGGTCGCGTAGGCGCTGCCCTGCGCCAGCTGCAGCCGTGACAGCACCAGCACCTCGAGCAGGCCAGGCAGGTTGCGCGCGAGCAGGAAGGCGATGCTGCCGATGACCAGCGCGGCGATGAGGTCGCGCAGGCTGATCGGGGTGACGCTGGCGGTGTCGCCGCTGCCGCTGGCGTATTCGTACAGGGTGATGTTGTCGAGGTAGGCGAACACCGTGATGAGGTCCGCCCATACCCAGTACAGGCTCAGAAGCAGCCCGGCGAGCAGGCCCAGATGCAGCAGGCGCAGCGATTGCTGGCTGATGCGATCGATGTCGAAGCGAGGTGGCTCGATGCCGTCGTCGGTGTCGGCGCCGGGCAGGCCTTCGCGCTCGGCGGCTTCGCGGCGCGCGACCGCCTGCTGGTGGTCGAGGCGGCGGGCGGCGACGCCGAGGGCGCGGATCACGGTGGCTTCGACCAGGCGCCAGAGGATGAGCACGAACAGGGTGTCGATCAGCCGCCCGGTGAGCTTGAGCGCGGTGTAGTAGTAGCCCATGAGCAGGGCCGCGATGAGGGCGAGCGGCATCAGTCCGAGGGCGACGCCGATGGCGACGCGCAGCGGCGAGGGCCGGTCCTGTTGCGAGCGGTGGATCAGCAGGCGCGCCATCAGCCAGGCCATGGTGGCGTAGCCGGCGAGCAGGATCAGGATGCCGAGCACGTCGTTGGCGAGCGCCTCGGGCTGGCGTTCGGCCATGGCGACCACCGCCACCACCGCGAGCACGACCAGGCCGAGGTGGCGCATGTGGCGGTGCAGCTCGCGCACGCGCTCGAGCGGCCAGCGGAAGTGGCGCTCGGCGACGCCAGCGGGCGCGAGCACGCGATACGCGGTGTAGAACACCAGCCAGGCCTGGGCCATCTGCAGCAGGGCGGCGCCCAGGCTGGCGTTCTGGCCGCGGGCGTCCATCTGCAGGGCAAGCCCGGCGAGGGCGAGCAGCAGGCTCACCGGCAGTGCGAGCAGGATGTTGAACAGGATCGCGAGCGGCGTGTGCAGCTGGCTGTCGCGGCGCACGTAGCCGATGTCTGCATGCAGACCGTCCAGCCGGGCGCGCAGCCAGCGCCGCCGCGACAACAGCCACAGGGTCAGCAGCAGCACCGGCAAGAACAGCAGCGGACGAGCCTTGAGACCTGCCCACAGTTCCGTGCTCGCCGACTGCCACGGGATGGCGGCCAGCTGCGCCTGCAGCGCGGCAGGAACGGCCATGACCCAGGCGGCATCGAGCGGGCGGTTGCTGGGGATCCAGAACATCTGCTCGTCCAGCGTGCTGCGCAGGCGGTCTGCCGTGGCCTGCAGCTGCCGTTCGCTGAGCTGCAGTGTGATCGATTCGTTGAGGACGGCGCTGAGTTCGCGGTTGAGCCGTTCGAGTAGCTCCGCGCGTGCCGTCAGCAGCCCGAGCAGCTGGCTGCGCATGGTCTCGTCGGCCTGCTCAGGCGGCAGTTCGGCGAGCAGGCGTTCGGCATGGGCGGCGGGGGTGCCGAGCTGTTCGCGTTGCTTGCTGACCTCGAACTGGTAGAGGCGGATGTCGGCGATCTGCTCGGCGAGCTGCTTGTCCACGCGCGGCTGCGGTAGCGCGCGCTTCTGCTCGAGCAGGATGCGCGACAGCAGCAGGCTGCCCTGCAGTACGTTGATCTGCTCGTCGATGATGGTGCCGGCGCGGTTGAGGCTGTCGAGCTGCTGGCGGGTTGCCAGATTGCGCTGGGTGAGCGTGTTGAGGTGCTCGGTGGCACGCAGCAGGTATTCGGACACACGCTGGTTGGCAGCGATCTCGCGCGCGATCAGGCCGCCGGTGTCGGGTGTCTGGGCCTGCTCGCGCCTGAGCGCCTCCACGGTTTCCACTGCGTCGGCGCTGCGCCGTGCGTTGATCGCGGATTGCAGTGCGTGGGTCTCGGCGCCGAGGCGGCGAAGGTGCTCGGCAGCGAGTTCACGCCGTGCCTGGCCGAGGTCCTGCAGTACGCTGCTACCCGAGAGTTCGAGCTGGCGCAGGCGGTTCTGTGCGTCGAGCGCATGCCATTCGGCCGCGAGCGCGTCGCGCCGCTCGGTGGTCAGCGAGCGGGCCTCGCGGCCCGGGCCCTGCTCGCGGTTGGCGGACAGGGCGGCCTCGATGGCGGTCATGCGTGTCTGGTTGGTGCTGATCTCGGTCTGGGCGCGCTCCGGGCCAGTGCGGGCACTCAGCAAGAGTGCGTCGGCCTCATCGAGACTGCGCTGCCATTGGCTGAGTTCGGCATTGCGCTCGGCCAGGCGTTGTTCGAGCACACCGGCGGACAGCTCCGGGCCGAGGGCTGCAGCCTGGTCAGGCTCCGCCTTGGCCTGCAACGCATCCAGTTGAGTCCGTGCAGTGGCAATCTGCCGGGGGGCTGCGGCCAGGCGCTCGTTCAGCGTGCTGAGCTGCTGGCGGTAATCCTCCGCGGCGGCGAGCCGCGACAAGGCCTGGTCCAGGGCTTGCTGAGCCGCCTGGCGCTCGGATTCGGGCAGCTGGCGCTCCGCCAGTGCAGCGGCGCGAGCCTGCAATTCCTTGGCCGCCGGCGGCAGGGGCGGTTCTGCCGCTGCCCGCAATACGAGCAGTGGCAGGAGCAGGAGGACGAGAAGGCGGACCAGGTGCGGGAACGAGGGCATGCGCGTAAGGAGCGATCTGGGCAAGAGCGGAGTGTACCCTGCTGCGCGGCGAGCGCAGTGTTCCTCCAGCATGGGTGGGTGTGGGTCGGCGCGACGGCAGCGCCCCGGAACTCTTTCCGGTCGTGACCCCACTCACCGAGAGCACTCGATCAACCTGCCGCCAATCGCCGCCATGCCATCACCTGTTCGCCTGATCCTGCCTCTGCTGGTGCTTCTGATTGCCGCGCTGGCGTGGCTGAAACCGCTCGATCAGATCGCCGAGGCCCACGCCGAGGCGGGGCTCAAGCGTGCGGTGGCGAGTTTCGCCGCGGCGCGCGCCTTGAACGCGGTGATCTCGGTGGTGCAGGGCACCGAAGTCAGCGGGGGCGTGGTGGTGGGTGTCAAGCTCGCGCCCGGCCAGGTGCTGGACCCGGTGAATGACCTGATCGAGCAGTTCTCCACCCTGATGTTGGCAGCGAGCATCGCGTTTGGCGCACAGTTGCTGTTGATGCAGATCGGTGCGGGCTGGCTGGTGGCCGCGGCCCTCACCGTGGTCGCGGTGGCCTGGGCCGTGTGTTGCCTGCGCGGGCCGCCGCCGGCCTGGCTGTCGCGGGTGCTGGTGGCCTTGCTGCTGGTGCGCTTCATCGTGCCGGTGGCGGCGCTGACGAGCGAGTATGCCTTCCAGGCCTTCATGGCTGACGAGTACCGCGTGCACCAGCAGGGCATCGAGCAGGCGGCCGACTCCTTCGGCGCGCTGCCGGTGGCCGAGGAGGCGGCGAAATTGCGTTGGTGGGAGGTGCGCGAGCGGATCGACGCGCTCAAGGCAGCAGCCGAGCGCATCGTCGATCACACCATCCGCATCGCGGTGGTGTTCCTGCTGCAGACGCTGGTGCTGCCTGTGCTGGTGATGTGGGGGATGCTGCAGGCCGGGCGGCTGCTGTTGTCGCCGCGGGGGCAAGGCGCCTAGCGCGGGCGCGGGCGGCCGCGCCCGGTGCTTGAGTCTGCGTCCTGCGCAGACTATGGTGTGTGCCCCAAGAGAGACGGAAAACAACAACAATGGATGAGCAGTTCCAACGCATGAAGGTGCTCGGCGCCGGCATCTTCAGCCTGATGCTTGCGCTCGGCGTAGCACGTTTCGCCTATACGCCCCTGCTGCCGCTGATGCAGGCACAGGCCGGCCTCGGGCTTGCCGAGGGCGGCTGGCTGGCGGCGATCAACTACCTGGGCTATCTGAGCGGTGCATTGCTCGCGGCATCGATCAGCAATCTGGTGCTCAAGGACCGCCTGTACCGTATCGGCATGGTGATGGCGGTGCTGACCACGGTGATGATGGGGCTGACGACCGATTTCTGGGTATGGGCCGCGTCGCGCTACCTGGCTGGGCTGTCGAGCGCGGCGTCGATGCTGCTCGGTACCGGGCTGATCCTGAACTGGCTGATCCGCCACAACCACCGCAGCGAGCTCGGTATCCACTTCGCCGGCATCGGCCTGGGCATCGCGGGTTGTTCGCTGGCGGTGGCGCTGATGAGCCAGTGGCTCGACTGGCGTGCGCAGTGGTTCGTCTTCACGGTGATCGCCTGCGGGCTGCTGGTGCCGGCGCTGTCCTGGCTACCGGCGCCTGATACCAGCGGGGTGACGCGGAGCGGCGCACCCATGCACGACGACCCGCCCAGCCCGCTGTTCATGCGCATCTTCATGGCGTCCTATTTCTGCGCCGGGATTGGCTTCGTGGTCAGCGCGACCTTCATCGTCGCCATCGTCAACCGCCTGCCGGGGCTGGAAGGCCAGGGTAGCTGGAGCTTTCTTGCCATCGGCCTGGCAGCGATGCCGGCCTGTATCGTGTGGGATTTCGTCGCCCGTCGCACAGGCGCCCTCAATGCGCTGATCCTTGCCGCCGTGCTGCAGATCGTCGGCATCCTGCTGCCGGTGGTGGTGGGCGGCATGGTGGGGGCGATCGCAGGCGCGCTGCTCTTCGGCGGCACCTTCGTCGGCATGGTGAGCCTGGTGCTGACCATGGCCGGACGCTACTACCCCACGCGGCCAGCGAAGATGATGGGCAAGATGACCATCTCCTACGGCGTCGCGCAGATCCTCGGCCCGGCGGTCACCGGCTGGCTGGGCGCCACCTTCGGCAGCTATGCGGGTGGCCTGTACTTTGCCGCCGCCATGATGGTGGTGGGCACCATCCTGCTGTTGATGCTGAAGGCGGTGGAGCGCCGCGACCGCGAGGGTGCGCGGGCCTGAGCCGCGGCAGGGGCCAACCCGGGTTGCGAGGCGCCGCCGCCTGATCCATCGGGGGCCGCACAAATTTCCCCTCCATGGCCGTGAAGTGCGAAAATGCGCGCGCAGCGCGTGCTATTTTTTCGCGTCTGCTGCGCGCACGGTCCTCACGTTCCTACAGGGGCGATGAGGGGCCGGCCATCGTTCGTCACCACAAGATCAAGGTCCAGGGGGAAACAATGTCTGCAGGGAATTCGAAGATCATCTACACGCTCACCGACGAGGCGCCGCTGCTGGCGACGTGCGCGTTCCTTCCGATCGTCCGCACCTTCACCGCACCCGCAGGCGTCGAGGTGGAGAAGGCCGACATCTCGGTTTCGGCGCGTGTGCTTGCCGAGTTTCCCGAGTACCTGAGTGAAGATCAGCGCGTGCCCAACACGCTCGCCGAGCTGGGCAAGAAGACCCTCGAGCCCGACGCCAACATCATCAAGCTGCCCAACATCAGTGCCTCGGTGGCGCAGCTCAAGGCCTGCATCAAGGAGCTCCAGGAAAAGGGCTACAAGATCCCCGACTTCCCCGAGGATCCGAAGACGGACGAGGAAAAGGACATCCGCGCGCGCTATGGCCGCTGCCTCGGTTCTGCGGTCAACCCGGTGCTGCGCGAAGGTAACTCCGACCGCCGCGCACCGGCCGCGGTCAAGAACTTCGCCAAGAAGAACCCGCACTCGATGGGTGAGTGGAAGCAGTGGTCGCAGACCCACGTCTCGCACATGCACCACGGCGACTTCTACCACGGCGAGAAGTCGATGACGCTCGACCGCGCACGCTCGGTCAAGATGGAGCTGATCACCAAGTCGGGCAAGACCGTGGTGCTCAAGCCCAGGACCGACCTGCTCGAAGGCGAGATCATCGACTCGATGTTCATGAGCAAGAAGGCACTGTGCGAGTTCTACGAGAAGGAACTCGACGACTGCCGCGAGGCCGGCATCCTGTTCTCGCTGCACGTGAAGGCGACGATGATGAAGGTCTCGCACCCGATCGTCTTCGGTCACTGCGTCAAGATCTACTACAAGGACGCCTTCGCCAAGCACGGCAAGCTGTTCGAAGAGCTGGGCATCAACGTCAACAACGGCATGGTCGACCTCTACGAGAAGATCAAGACCCTGCCCGAATCCAAGCGCGACGAGATCATCCGCGACCTGCATGCCTGCCAGGAGCATCGTCCGGCGCTGGCCATGGTCGATTCGGCCAAGGGCATCACCAACTTCCACTCGCCCAACGACATCATCGTTGACGCGTCGATGCCGGCGATGATCCGCCAGGGCGGCAAGATGTGGGGTGCGGACGGCAAGCAGTACGACGCCAAGGCGGTCATGCCGGAATCGACCTTCGCCCGCATCTACCAGGAGATGATCAACTTCTGCAAGTGGCACGGCAACTTCGACCCGCGCACGATGGGCACGGTGCCGAACGTCGGCCTGATGGCGCAGAAGGCCGAGGAGTATGGCTCGCACGACCGCACCTTCGAGATCGTCGAAGACGGTGTGGCCAACATCACCGATCTCGACACCGGCGAGGTGCTGCTGTCGCAGAACGTCGAAGAGGGCGATATCTGGCGCATGTGCCAGGTCAAGGATGCGCCGATCCGTGACTGGGTCAAGCTCGCCGTCACGCGCGCGCGCAACTCCGGCATGCCGGCCATCTTCTGGCTCGATCCCTATCGTCCGCACGAGAACGAGCTCATCAAGAAGGTGCGCACCTACCTCAAGGAGCACGACACCACAGGCCTCGACATCCAGATCATGAGCCAGGTGCGTGCGATGCGTTACACGCTCGAGCGCGTGATCCGCGGCCTCGACACCATCTCTGTGACCGGCAACATCCTGCGCGACTACCTCACCGACCTGTTCCCGATCATGGAGCTGGGCACCAGCGCCAAGATGCTGTCGATCGTTCCGCTGATGGCCGGTGGCGGCATGTACGAGACCGGCGCCGGCGGTTCGGCACCCAAGCACGTGCAGCAACTGGTGCAGGAGAACCACCTGCGCTGGGATTCGCTGGGCGAGTTCCTTGCCCTGGCGGTGTCGCTCGAGGACCTCGGCATCAAGACCGGCAACGACAAGGCCAAGCTGCTCGCCAAGACCCTGGACGAAGCGACCGGCCGCCTGCTCGACGAGAACAAGTCGCCCTCGCCCAAGACCGGCCAGCTCGACAACCGCGGTAGCCAGTTCTACCTGGCCAAGTTCTGGGCCGAGCGCCTGGCTACGCAGACCGAGGACGCAGAACTGGCGGCGAAGTTCGCGCCCCTCGCCAAGGACCTGGCCGACAACGAGGCGAAGATCATCGCCGAACTGGCCGAAGTTCAGGGCAAGCCCGCTGACATCGGTGGCTACTACAAGGCCGACCCCGAGAAGTGCAAGGCAGTGATGCGTCCGAGCGCCACGCTCAACAGCATCCTGCGTGCCGCAGGGGCCTGATGCAGGCGCCGGCCTGACCGGCGTGCAGCAATGAGACGCGTGGGCGAGCCGCCGAGCGGTTCGCCCACGCGTTTTTTCTTGGTTTCGATATCTTTCCGGTCATGAACGGGATCTTCTTCGGCATCGTCCTCATTGCCTTCGTCGCCGCCGCCTGGCGGCAGTTCAGCCACGTCCCGGTCGACGGCGTGCAGTCGCCGATGGAGGTGCTGTCCGCAGGCATGATCTCGTCCGCCAGCGGCGCGGTGGAACTCGCGCTCGGCCTGGTGGGGGTAATGACGCTGTTCCTTGGCCTGATGAAGGTGGCTGAGGCTGGCGGGCTGCTGGTGATCATCGCGCGCCTGATCCGGCCCTTGATGACCCGGCTGTTCCCCGAGGTACCGCCCAACCATCCGGCGATGGGGGCGATGATCCTCAACCTGTCGGCCAATGCGCTTGGCCTGGGCAATGCCGCCACGCCTTTCGGCATCCGTGCCATGCAGGAGCTCGACAAGCTCAATACCCGGCCCGGTACGGCGACCAACTCGATGGCGCTGTTCCTTGCCATCAACACTTCCAGCATCACGCTGCTGCCCACCGGCGTCATCGCCATCCGCGCTGCGGCCGGCTCGGCCGATCCCGCTGCCATCCTGCCGACGACGTTGTTCGCGACCGTGTGCGCCACCATTGCCGCCATCACCGCGGCACTGATCTACAAGCGCTTCTCGGCCCTTGGCCCGGTCGATCCGGCCGCCGCTGCGATGGAGCGGCCCTGGGTGGCCGACGATCCGGCGCGTGAGGCGGTGGACGACCCCGGCGCTTACCCCTTGTGGGTGTCCGTCCTCGCCCTGGGCGCCATCATCGCGCTCATTCCCGCGACCATCGTATGGGGGCGCGTGATCTCGCCGTGGATCATCCCCGGGCTGATGATGGGCTTCCTGCTTTTTGGCGTGTTGCGCGGGGTGCGCATCTACGAGGTCTTCGTCGACGGCGCCAAGGACGGTTTCCAGGTGGCGCTGCGCATCATTCCCTACCTGGTTGCGATCCTGGTCGCGGTCGGCATGTTCCGCGCCAGCGGGGCGATGGACGTGATGGTGAACCTGCTCGGCGGGCTCACCTCCCGCGTCGGCCTGCCGCCGGAGGCACTACCGATGGCCTTGCTGCGCCCGCTGTCCGGTTCGGGCGCCTACGGCGTGATGGCCTCGATCATCAACGACCCGGCGATCGGGCCCGACAGTTACGTCGGTTACCTCGTCACCACGCTGCAGGGCTCGACCGAGACCACCTTCTACGTGCTGGCGGTGTATTTCGGCGCGGTGCAGATCCGCCGCATCCGCCACACCCTGGCGGCGGCGCTGACCGCGGACGTGGTCGCGGTGGCAGCCGCGGTAGCGATCTGCTCCTACCTGTTCCTGTAGTTCCGTCGTGCTGGCTTGTGTTCCAAAAAATGTTGATTTCTTGATGATGTGACAAAATCGCGAGGCGCTTTGGCGCTTGGATGCTAGCTTTTGGGGCTCGCGCGCAGCATCACGAATATGGAGCTTGAACGTTTTGAGCGGTAAGTTTCGCATCGGTTTGATGGCTCCCTTGAGTGGCGTGGTCAGTCTTTATGGCCCGGAGATCGTCGCCGCGGCGACGATTGCCTGCGCCGAGTCGAGGTAAGTGGTCCGCAGGGCGAAGTCCGGATGGATCCCGTGACCCAGCATGCAAGCGTCAATGTCCATCTGGCACGCTGCACCCGCGACGGGGTGTTCGAGATCGTCGAGCACTTCGGTTGCATCGAGCCGCGCATCCCTGCGCGCTATCAGGCCGAGATCGACCAGGAGCGGGGCCTCGAGCTGCCAAGCCCGGCGCTGACGGCCCGGCTCGCTGCGGAGATCGGCGCCAGCCGGCAGCCCCTCGAGTCGGCCCAGCGCATCCTGTCGGTGGCCGACATGGCGATCATCACGACCGATGGCGAAGGCGTGATCAGCCAGTGCAACCTCAGCGCGGAGGCGATGTTTGGCTACGAGGCTGGCGAGCTCGTCGGCCTGTCGGTTCATCACCTCGTACCCCCGCATTTTCGTGAGCGCCATACGGCCTTGGTCAAGGCCTTCATCGACAGTGAGGAAACCGAGCGCCGCATGGGTCGGCGCAACGAGATCACCGGCTATCGCAAGGATGGCAGCTTCTTTCCGCTCGAAGCCTCGATCGCGAAGTTCCATGACGGTCGGGGTTGGTTGCTGGTGGTCACCCTGCGTGACATCACCGAGCGCAAGGAGGCCGAGGCTACCCTGACCTGGCAGGCAACCCACGATACGCTGACAGGACTTCCGAACCGCGCGCTGATCCGGGACCGTCTCACCAATGCGCTGCAACGCTCGCGGCGCAGCGGCCTGATCGTGGCTTTGCTCTTCATTGATCTGGATGGCTTCAAGTTGATCAACGGTGCGCATGGCCACGCAGCCGGTGACGAGTTGCTGAAGACGGTCGCGAGGCGCCTGATCGAACAGATTCGGCCCGGGGACACAGTTGCGCGTCTGGGCAGCGATGAGTTCGTGGTGTTGTGCGAGCAGGTCGAGCAACCGACCAGCATGTCGGTGCTGGCCGAACGCATCAACGACGCCTTGCGCTTGGCGATCGAGGTCGACGGCAACGCCCTGTACGTCACTGCCAGCATCGGCATCGCGGTTGGTAACGGCACCACCCACGCCCCGGACGACCTCCTGCGTCATGCCGATACGGCCATGCATGCAGTGAAGGCCCGCAGCGGGGACGGCTGGCAGTTCTTCAGCGAGGGGCTGGAGGAGAAGGCGCGTCAGCGGCTCATGATCAGTACCGGTTTGCGCCTGGCGATCGAGCGCAACGAGTTGTCCCTGCGCTACCAGCCCATCGTGGCGGCGGAAACGGCCAGGATTGTGGGCGCAGAGCTCCTGCTGCGCTGGCACCCGCCGACGGGCGAAGTGTCGCCGGCCATCTTCATTCCCATTGCCGAACTGAGTGGTGCGATCGTGCCGATCGGTGAGTGGGTGTTGAGGCAGGCCTGCCGCTGCGAGGCAAGCTGGCGTCAGCGCTGGGGCGAGCAGGCGCCGTATGTTTCGGTGAACCTGTCGGCACGCCAACTGGGTGAGGAGAATCTGCCGGAGGTGTTCGCCGCCATCCTGCGCGACACGGGGGCGGACCCTTCGCGGTTGCTGCTGGAGATCACAGAGACCGCGCTGATGGCCGATGTCGAGGCGAATCTGCGCGTATTGCGGCGCCTGGCCGAGTTCGGCCTGCGCGTGGCCGTCGACGACTTCGGCACGGGCTACTCGTCGCTGTCGCAGCTGACACGGCTCCCGGTAGATGTGCTGAAGATTGACCGCGCCTTCGTGGACGGTCTAGAACGGAGCGAGGAAAACCGTGCCGTGATCCGCGCGGTGGCCGGCCTTGGCGCAGCGCTGGGCTTGAAGCTTGTCGCCGAAGGCGTCGAGAACGATGCACAGCGGCAGGAGTTGTGCGCCTGCGGTTGTGAAATGCTGCAGGGCTACCATTTCTACCGCCCTCTCATCGAGGCCGATTTCGCGCGTCACTTCCAGGCTCAGCAGGCTGATGGGGGAGAGGCAAACGCGCCGTCGCTCTACTACCTCATCTATGTGAGCCGCGCACAGGTGGAGGTCGGAACGGATACGCTCAAGGCGTTGCGGCAGGTGATGCAGCGCCGCAATCGTCTCGAGGGGCTGTCCGGTTGCCTGCTCTACATGAACGGTGAGTTCATGCAGATGATTGAGGGCCAGCGCGAGGCGGTCGAAGCGCTCATGCGCAGGATTCGACAGGATCCGCTGCACCGTGACATCCGCGTCGTCGTCGAGGGCTCGGCGGCCCGTCGCGTGTTTGTCGACTGGGGTATGGTCGTGCATGACCTCGAGTCACTGCCCGGTTGCTCGCTTGCCGGCGAGGACGACAAGGCCGCATCACCGCTCACCTTCTCCAGGGTCGCGGACGACGCGCGCCTGTGTTACGTGCTCATCACTGCGCATGCAAGTGGCGGCGCGCAGAGGCGTTAAGCGAATTGTCGTGGTCTGCCCGAGCGGGCCATAGTGTGACGGGCTCGTCGATCGGGAGCGAAATTCGATCGACGGGGTCTGACTCGCTCGATTCAAACGCTGGAGACCTGTTTCATGACCGCACTCATCATCGGCCTGGTGCTGTTTCTCTGTACGCATTCGGCGCGCATCGTTGCCGAGGACAACCGCGCCCAGTACATCGCACACTACGGCGCCGCAAAGTGGAAGCTGGCCTACTCGATCGTCTCGGTGATTGGCCTGGTGCTGATTGTCTGGGGCTACGCGCAGGCGCGCTACGACCCGGTGTACCTGTGGTTCCCGCCGGTGTGGACGCGCCATCTGGCAGCCCTGCTGCTGCTGCCGGCCTTCATCCTGCTGGTGGCGACCTACCTGCCGGGCACGCGCATGAAGTCGGCGCTCGGCCACCCGATGAGCGCGGGGGTGAAGCTGTGGGCGCTGGCGCATCTGATTTCGAACGGTACGCTGGCAGACGTGCTGCTGTTCGGCAGTTTCCTGGTGTGGTCGATCGCCGCGTTCGCCAGTGCGCGCAAGCGTGATCGCGCACATGGCGTGGTACGCGCGGATGGCGCGCTCGGCCGCGACGCGCTCGCCGTGCTGATCGGCGCCGGGGTCTGGTTCGTGTTTGCACGCTACCTGCACGCCTGGCTGTTCGGGGTGGCGCCCTTCGGCTGAGCTTGCCGGCTGCGGGGCTGGCGTCTAGGCTGCAGCAACAGCCTGGAGGCCGCCGCCATGCGCAGATTCCTCTTGTCCGTCCTGGTCGGGGCGTGCATATCCTCCGCCGTCCTGGCGCAGGCCCGCCCGCCCATTCCTGCCGTCGTGCTCACGCACATGAACGACCTGGACCGCCGCTGCACTGCAGCCGGCGGGCGTGCCGGCAGCGGGCGTTATGTCGTTGCACAGGATTTCACCGGCGACGGCCGCCTCGATTACCTGCTGTCCGAAGGCGATTACGATTGCACCGGCCGCCCCGGCCTGTTCCGCCAGGGGGGTGTGGCGCGGGTCGATATCTTCGTCGTCGACGCGCGCAACAATGCACGCCGGGTCTATTCGGATCAGCTGATTGCCTACCGTGTACTCGCCGGCAAGCCAGCCAAGGTGCAGATTGCGCGCCGTGGTGCGGCCTGTGGGCCGGGCAGCAGCGCCAGTACGCAGTGCGCTGCCCAGCTGGCCTGGAATGGCCATGGTTTTGGCGAGGCGGTTGCCGTCAGCGATGCCAGCGAGGGCAAGGCTGCGGCGCCTCGGCCAGCCACGGCGGCGGTAGCTGCAGCGCCGGCAGGGAATACGGCTGCTGCTGGTCCGGCCCCGCCACCGCTGGTGGTCCAGCCCGAGGCGCGGCCGCGTTTTCTGGCCGATTGCCGCCACTTCTATGTGTCGCTCAGCGCGGATGCGGCGCGCTGGGCAGACGAACAATGCGCAGCCGACTGGGAAAAGATCGGCGCGAGTGCGGCGGCAACCGATGCCCTGCTGGCCGCCTTGCCGGCGGCAGCGGGCGAGGCGCTGCCCGTCGCCGCCCTGCGCCAACGTCTCGGCGGTGTGCGCTGGGCAGCGAAGGCGAGTTCGCGCGAACTGTCGGCGAGCGGCAAGCTGGGCAGGTTCGAGGTGTCGGTCAGCGGTTCGCCCGCGGCCAGGACACTGGCCATGAACTGGATGGCAGTCGGCGCTGAGCCACCCTATGACATCGTCGGTGCGATGCGTGCGCGTGGTGTGCAGCTGACCGAGATCGCCTGCGAGGAGTTCGGCAGCGGAGAGTGGCAGCGCGTTTTTTCCGGCGTGGCTCCAGGGCGCGCGCCGTTCAGGCTCGAGGTGGCGCAGCGCGTTGCGCCGACGGCAAATGCCAACTCGTACTATGGCGCTACCATCGATCTCTCGGGACAGGCTCCGCGGGCGGGGGCGGCCCAGGCGTGCCGCAATCCGAGCAATCTCTTGATGTAGGACGCGGCAGGCCGGTGCTGCGTCCGGCACGACCAGGAGGTGGGCGCCATGTATGTCGGACCATCGCAGCATGCGCACGCCTGGCGGGCGTTCTTTACCGCACGCAGCTGGGAGCCGCAGCTGTTTGCCGATCTTGTCGAGCGTGACGAGATCGGCGCTGCGTTCTTCGAGATCGAGACCCAGATCAACGGCCTGTATCGCTCGCTGCAGATGTCGCAGGCGCTGGCCCAGCGCTTCGGCTTGTCCGTGGACGAAGACCGCCGGGGCGAGGTCGAGCTGAAGGCGCGCTGGCTGTCGCTCAACGCGGAGCGCTTTCGTGAGGCGCTCGGGCCCGCACAGCGGGAACTCGACATCGGCCTCATGCAGTGGATGCGGCGAGCGTCCTGTCTGTCGGTGGTGATCGGCGCCGGCGCGACGATGGACGCGGGTGGACCGTCGTGGGCCGAACTGGTGCGACGCCTGCTGCTGCGAGTGATCGAGCGCGGACGAGAGCAGACGGAGATGCGGCCGCGGCCGGGCGGTACGCGCGAGAACGCCGAGTTCGAGCGTGTGGTCACCGCTGTCGAGCATCTGGCGGCCGGCGAGGACCTGCGCGCACGTGCCGTACTGGCATCGATCGAGGCGGGCCAGGCCGATACCGAGGCGCTGATGGAGGGGGCGCAGATCTGCTACGACTTTCTCGGCCAGCACCTGTTTACCGATCTTACGGACATCCTCTACGAGAACGATCGCCGGCCAGGGCTGATCCATCGTGCGATTGCCGAACTCGCGCCGGCAGTCAATGTGCCCGATCGTGGCGGGTTGCTGCCAGGCTGGGACGCGATCATCACCTACAACTTCGACGACCTGATGGGCGAGGCGCTCGATGAGGCCGGACTCGCGCGTGCGGCCTACGCAATGCGCGGAGATGAGCTCGCTGGCGACCCGAACACGCTGGCGCGAGAGCAGGGCCAGCACGCCTTGCATCAGGGTATCTACCATGTGCATGGCTACACGCCGCGGAGGCTTTTCCTGATCACCCATGTGCGCTTCGTGTTTTCCACCAGCCAGTACGAGTGCACGTATGGCGGCAGCCGCGCCGGTATCGTCGGCGAGGTTTTCGCACGCTGGCTCGCCAACCCCGTGCATCATGCGCTGTACGTCGGTTGCTCGTTTGCGGACGAGGAGATGAACCGGCTGCTGCGCGATGCCGCGAAGGTCTTGCCCGGGCGTTACCACTACGCGCTACTGAAGTGGCCAGGGTCCTGTCGCCATTCCGAGGCGAGCGCGATGGAGCTTGCGCTGGCCTCGGCGCCCTATCTCTCGATGGGGGTGCGCCCGCTCTGGTTTGACGATTTTGGCGAGATTGCGGGCCTGATTCGCCGGCTGGCCTGAGCGTGGTGTGGCCGCTCGTGGTCTAGCCGCTGTTGGCCACGCGCACCGGCACCTGCCGGCATTCGCTGGCGATGGGTTTGTGGCTGCGGCCATCGAGCAGCACGCTCTTCCACGGCAGGTCGATCCACACCAGGCCACTGGCGGGGTCCTCGAAGCGTGGCAGGCCGGAGTGCGACAGGTCGCGCTCGAGCAGGTACTGATTGCCGTTCCAGCCGAGCTGGATGCGGTTGTTGATGCGCTCCTGCATGTCGCGCCGAACCTGCACGCGCACACCGTGCTCGCAGCCGTAGTCGCCACTGGCAAGCGCGAAGTCGAGCTGTCCGTTGCGGTGCGCCGGGCCCGCGTCCGGCAGTTGGGCGACCGGGGATGGGCGTACGGAGCTGAAGCAGGCCGACAGCAGGAGAGGTAGGGTAGCGATGGCGATCGTGGACAGGCGGATCATGAGAAAAACTCTGAATGAAACGGTGCAAGTGATTGTAGATCAACAATAAAACGCATTGTTCACCGTTACAGCTCAGTCCTGTGCGTGTCTGCACGCGGCGTATGTGTCGCTTACACGCGCAGTAGCACCGTTTTCAGCGGCGGCTTGTCGTCAAGGCTGGGGAAGTCGTCTTCGGGGGTGATCCATTCGGCCTCGCGCAGCGGCCTGCCGGCCTTGCGCGCACTGCGTTCGAGCTGGTCGAGCCAGGCCTCGCGATCGACTTGGGCGACGTTGTTGCAGCACACCAGGGTGCCGCCTTCGGCGGTGGCGAGCAGCGCGGGCTTGAACAGGGCGGCGTAGTCGTTGATGAGGTCGACGACGCCGAACGGGCTCTTGGCGTAGCGCGGCGGGTCGACGAAGACGATGTCGAAGCGGTGCGGTTCGAGGGCGGGGAACGGCGGCAGGTGCTTGCCGCGCACCATCCGGGGCTGGCCGATGCCGGCGTACTGGCGCAGGGCGGCGAAGGCGTCGCACTTGATGAAGCGCGGGCGAGTTGCCAGCGTGTTGAGGCGGGCGTTGTCCTTGCCGACGGCAAGGCTGGATTCGGCGAAATCCACGTTGATCACATGGCGTGCGCCGGCCTTGGCAGCGGCGATGCCGACCCCGCAGGTGTAGGCGAACATGTTGAGCAAGGACTTGCCCGGCGCTTCCTGCATGATGCGCCGGCGTGCGGCGCGCAGGTCGAGGAACAGCCAGGGGTCCTGGCCGGCGTGGCGGGCCTGGAAGCGGTAGCGCACGCCGAGTTCGGAGAACTCGCAGGGTGTTTCGGCGACCGCCTGCTGTTCGGGCGGCAGTGGGTTGGCAATGCGCGAATGCTTGCCGCTGCGATCGTTCCAGATCAGCGGCAGGCCGGGCAGGGCGGTGGCGTAGAAGGCCTGCAGTTCGGCGAGGCTGTCGAGGCTGAGCGGGTGGTGAAAGGTCTGCACCAGCAGCATCGGCCCGTAGCGGTCGACGGTGAGACCGGGCTCGCCTTCGACCGTGCCGTGGAACAGGCGGTAGGCGTCGGTGTGTTCGGCGGCGAGGCGCTCGATCAGGGGCGCGCGGGCGGCGAGCGCGGTGGCGAGCAGGTCGGTGAGGGTCGAGGACATGGGGCGCTCCGGCGCTGGGCGCGCCAGTATGCCCCAGGGCGAGGCTTCAGCGATCGACTTCGAACTCGAACAGACCGGTGATCTCGGGCAGTTGCAGGCGCAGGCGCCAGCGCCCGGGTTCGGGCAGGGCCGCCTTGGCGACATAGCTGCCGGGGCCGGCGAGCGTGTGCTGCAGCGGGATGGGCGCGCGGTCGTGGTCGGGCATGTCGAGGCTGAGGTCGAACGCCAGCGTGGCGGGTGCAGGCTGAGCAGTGGGGCCGATGAGGTCGAAGCTGAAGCTCACCTGACGCTCGGCGTCGAGCGTCATGCGGCCGCGCACTTCCCAGATGTTCGCCGTGCCGTGGAACACCAGTCCGCCGCGCTCGGCGCCGGGCGCCGGGGGGATCGGCCCCACGGCGTTGAGGCGGGCCTCGTCGCGCACCGTGAACACCATGGCGACGAAGGCCACGATCAGCAGCAGGAAAAGGCCGCCGACAATGAGCGCAACCAGGCGCGCCTGGCGCGCTGCGGGTGCGCCCGCGCTGCGGGAGGAGGGTGTCGAGGATGAGGCCATGCCGGGCTTCCTGGTCTGGGATGAGGCCGGTAGTGTGCCGCAAGCGGCGCTGCGGGTGCTACGACCCTGGGCGCAGGCCTGCGCCGAGGCGGTCGATCATGGCGCGCAGGGCGCGGATCTGGACGCCGTTACGCGTCGCGTAGTGCTCGTCGGTGTAGCCCCACCAGTCCCAGCAGCCGTTCGGGTTACGCCAGGGGATGGACACTGCCTGCGGGAACAGCACGACCAGGCGGTTGGCATCGGCCCAGCGGTCGTAGCCGGTGTTCTTCACGAAGGTGGTGCCGTTATAGAGCCCGCCGCCCGGCGGGCGCTTGAGAGGCAGGTAACTCTGGCCCTGTTTGCAGCCGTGCAGTGCGATATGGAGGCGGCAGCGCTCGCCCGCTTCGCACACCTCGGGGACATACACCCAGCCTGTCTTGTCCATGCCCGAGCCCCACAGGAAGTCGAACAGGCCGCCCTTGGGCACATAGCCACTTTGGTCGAACTCGACGAAACGGCCGGCCGCCGGCGTGCCCGCCGGGGCGGGCGGGACAGCGTCGGGATAGATCCAGCCGAGGATTGCGCCTGCGGCGTCGAAATCGCACTTGCCGATATAGGGTTCATCGGTGGCCGCGCAGGCGGCGCCGAAGTCGATGGTGGGCATCGTGTGCCCCGCGCCGTCCAGGGCGATGGCTTTCAGGCTGTCCGGCGGCAGGCCGAAGGCGCCGTAGTAGTCGTGCAGCTGGCGTGCGATCGGTGTGGGTACCAGCCGGTCTTCGCCGCCGACGACCGTGGCAACGCGTTGGCGGGCGATGTTGGCAGGGTCGTCGATCAAGCCCTTTGCGAAGAAGCCCTGGGTGGCCGTCACCAGCGCCTGAACGGCCGCGCTGTGCTCGGTGACCTTGCAGCCGAGCATCGGTTCGCCGGTGCATGAGCACAGCGTGGTGGCGGTGATGACGTCGTTCTGGGCGCAGTAGTACGGGCCCCCGGCGACGATGCCTGCGCCCTTGATGATCGACGAGTGCGCGACCTGCAACTGCGCAGACATGAAACCGCCGGAGGAGATGCCCGACACCGAGGTCTCGCGGATGTCGATGTTGAGCGCGGGAAGTGGCCCGGGAGGCGAGGCCGCTGCGGGGGTGGAGAGAACTGTGGCGAGGGCGAGCAGGCCGGATGCGAGCGCTTTCGATAGCGATGTCATGACGGATCTCCCGTTGTTGGCGGCCGGGCGGGAAACACCACGGCTGCGAATCGATGACAGTGGCAAGAACTGTGCCGAATGGTGCGCTGCGCAACACGATTTGCCAAGTGAAATGATCCAATGCAGGCGCGGGGGCGTCGACAGGGCGTGCAAGCCGGCGCCGATTCGCTAGACTGTCGGGTATTACCTTTACACGCCTGAACGGGACGCACCATGAGCGCACGGCGGCTGATCGCGCTGATTTCGCAGAAAGGAGGCTCAGGCAAGACGACGGTCAGCCTGCAACTGGCGGCAGGCCTCGGCTTGCAGGGCTACCGGGTCGCGCTTGCCGACCTCGACCCACAGGAGAGCGCATCGCGCTGGGCGGAGCTTGCCCCGGCGGACGCGCCGATTGCGAGCGAGGTGCTGCAGCTCAAGGGCTCTGCTGTCGACATGGCCGAGGCCCTGCGTCCGGTGGCGAGGCGGGTCGATGTGGTCGTGATGGATTGCCCGCCGTCGATCGAACACCCACATACCATGAGTGCGCTGGAGCTATGTGATGTGGCCCTGGTGCCGGTGGTGCCAAGCCCGACCGATCTGTGGGCAACGCGCGGCATCGAACGCCTGATCCTCGATCGCCAGCGCAGCCGCCCTGCCCTCTGCGGCGTGCTGCTGCCCAACCGCGTCATGCGTACGGCGCTCGCCGGCGATGTGCTCGAGGTGTTGCAGGATTTCAAGCTGCCGGTGCTGGACGCAGCCTTGTCGCAGCGTAGTGCGTATGCCTTGAGTGCGGTGCGCGGTACCTCCGTCTATGGCTTGGGCCGTGCCGCAGCGGCGGCACAGGAAGAAGTCGATCGATTGGTCTCGGCCGTCGTCCGGCTGATCGAGGGGTGAGCATGACTGCAGCGACGACGCGTAAACGACGTGCGAGCGCCGGCCCGGCGAAGGTGCCGGTGCAGCCTGCGGCCAGCGAGGTGACCAGCGGGGTGGCCGGCGAGATGGACGACGGTATCGACACGCTGGGAGCGCAGGAGGCCGAGCGCAAGGATCGCCACGAGAAAGTGGAGCGCGACTCCTTTTCGATGCCGGCGAGCGAGCACCGCCGCATCAAGGCCTTGCGCGAGGCGCTGGGCAAGGCCGGCGTGCTGGTGAGCAAGTCGGAGATCCTGCGCGCGGGGCTCGCCCTGCTGGCCGAGCGCGACACCGCGGGTGTCGCGCAGGTGATCGCCGCCCTGCCCAAGGTCGCCAAGGGCAAGCGCAGCAAGAAGCACTGACCCTGCGCTCGGCGCCGCTCAGCGCTTTTTCTTGTTGGTCTTGCGTTTGGCGGTGGCTTCCTTGCGTCCGCCGGCCTTCTTGGCCGCGGTCTTCTTGCGCTTGGACTCATCCTTCTTCTTCTCTGCGGCCTTGGCCTTCTTGCCGGTGCCGAGCGGCGCCAGTGCGCGCAGCAGTGCCCTTACCGCGTCCGTACCCTGAGCGGCGAGGGCGCCGATCGCGGCGCGGACGAGCTCAGACTTGCCGGGCCGCTTGCCGCTGTCGGCCAGGTCTGCGCGCAGCACCTTGAGGCGCTTGCAGTCGTTCTCGCCGATCACGAAGGTTTCGCGTTGCGGCTTGTCGGCTGCGACCGGCTCAGCGGGCGCCTGCGCGCTGGCAGCCGGTGCTGCGGGGGGCTCTGCACCGGCCGCCGCAGTGGCAACCGGCGTACTGTTGGCGGCGGTGGTGTCGGCAGTGCCGTTCTGAGCTCCCGCAGGTGCTGCGACCGGCTCCGGTGCAGCGGTGGAACTGGCTTCCTGCACGTCGGCTACAGGTGGCTGCGTGGTCGCGGCCGCTTCTGTCTGGGCCGGCTCGGGCAGGCGCTTCTCGAGCGCGGAGTCTTCATGCTGGAGGGCGGCACGCAATGCGTTCTGGGTCTTGGTGTTCATGTCGTCGGCTTTCCCTGTAAAGGTAATACTTTATTATTTTGTCTCGATCGACGCCACTCGGCAATGGGATGCATCCCATTGCGTGGGGTTCGAGCGTGGCCTTGCAACGGGCGGGATGTTGCAGCGCCGCGTTGATGCTATCTTCCGCCCTTTGGACATGGGCACCGGGCAGGCCGCCGGTTGCCGCCATCGACATCTTCAGATCCCAGGAAGCGACCATGCTGCAGAAACTCCCCGCCTTCGCCGGCGTAAAGGGCCCCGTTGTCGTGATTGTCATGGATGGCTATGGCATCCCCAGGCACGATGTGGGCAGTGCGATCGACGCCGCGCGCAAGCCGACCCTCGACCGCCTGTTCGCCGAGTATCCGAACATCACCCTGCGTGCGCACGGTACGGCGGTCGGCATGCCGTCGGACGAGGACATGGGTAACTCCGAGGTGGGCCACAACGCCATTGGTGCCGGCCAAGTGTATTCCCAGGGCGCGGCGCTGGTCGCCAACGCGATCGCCAGCGGCGCGATCTGGGAGGGCAAGGCGTGGCAGGAGGTGGTGGCCGCAGCCAGGGCAGGCACTGCGGGCAAGGCGGGCGTGCTGCATTTCATCGGCCTGTTCTCGGATGGCAATGTGCACAGCCACATCGACCACCTGCGGGCGATGGTGGTGCAGGCCAAGGCCGATGGCGTGCGCACGGTGCGCATCCACGCCCTGCTCGACGGCCGCGACGTGCCCGAAACCAGCGCGCTGGACTACGTCGAACCCTTCGAGGCCTTCCTGGCCGGGATCAGCAGCGACGGCTTCGACGCCCGCATCGCCTCGGGCGGCGGCCGCCAGTACATCACCATGGACCGCTACGACGCCAACTGGCCGATGGTCGAGCGCGGCTGGCGGACCCACGTGCTGGGCGAAGGGCCGAAGTTCGCCAGTGCGGCCGAGGCGGTCAAGGCCTTGCGCGACAAGCACCCTGGCACCATCGACCAGGACCTGCCCGAGTTTGTCATCGCCGAATTCGACGGTGACGGTTGCGGTCAGCCGATCGGCACCATCGAGGATGGCGATGCCGTGGTCCTGTTCAACTTCCGTGGCGACCGCGCAATCGAGATCACGCGCGCATTCGTCGAGAATGACTTCGACGCCTTTGATCGCGTGCGCGTGCCCAAGGTGACCTACGCCGGCATGCTGCAGTACGACGGCGACCTGCAACTGCCCAAGCGTTTCCTGGTCGCCCCGCCGGCGATCACCGATACCTCCAGCGAGTGGTTCAGCAAGATGGGCCTGGCGCAGTTCGCGTGCTCGGAAACGCAGAAGTTCGGCCACGTCACCTATTTCTGGAACGGCAACCGCTCCGGGCGTTTCGATGGTGAGACCTGGGAGGAGGTGCCGAGCGACGTCGTACCCTTCGAGCAGCGGCCGTGGATGAAGGCGGCCGAGATCACCGATGCCATGATCGCTGCGCTCCAGTCCGGCAAGTATGCGGTGATGCGCTGCAATTACGCTAATGGCGACATGGTCGGCCACACGGGCAATTTCCGCGCCGCGACGATGTCGATCGAGGCGGTCGACCTGGCGCTGGCGCGCCTGCTGCCGGCGATCGACGCTGCCGGCGGGGTGGCGCTGATCACCGCCGACCACGGCAACGCCGACGAGATGTTCGAGCTCGACAAGAAGACCAAGGAGCCGGCGCGCAACGCCGATGGCAGCTACAAGGCCAAGACCGCGCACACCCTCAACCCGGTGCCGCTGATCCTGTACGACAACGTCAGCGGCGGCAGGCTGGGCCTGAAGCAGGCCGATGGCGCCGGTCTGTCGAACATCGCCGCCACCGTGGCCAACCTGCTTGGGCTGGACAAGCACCCGAAGTGGGACGACAGCCTGCTCGTGGTGAAGTGAGCGCCCGGGCGGTGTGCGCTGTGCGCCCCTGAGCGAGGCGCACAGCGCATCGGATCCGGTCGCAGCGCATGGGGCGGCGGGGCAAGCCCTGCCCCATGCGCGTCAGGCGGATCAGAACGCGTTGAACGGGTAGTCGATGAAGACCCGCACTTCGCGGCCGCTGACGTTGTAGTCGGCGGCATCGCTCGACACGCGCAGCGCCGAGGTGCGCAGGCGGATGTTCAGGTCCTTGGCGGCGCCGTTCTGCACGGTGTACGAGATCTGGTTGAAGAACTCGTGCTCCTTGCCGCGGGTGGTGACGTCGGTGTCGATGTCGCTGCCACGCACGTAGGCGACGCGGTACTTGAGGCCGGGCATGCCGTACTGGCCGAAATCGACCGCGTAGGCGAGTTGCCAGGATTTTTCGTCCTTGCCGTTGAAGTCCGACCAGTAGGAGTTCGCCAGCCAGATCGAGGCCCCGCCGTTACCGGTGCCGCCGGCCTTCTGGTACCAGCCGTAGTCGAAGCCGACGTCGCCGCTGCTGCGCTGGTAGGCGAGCGTGAAGGCGTGCGGGCCGGTCTCGTAGGTTGCGGCCAGGCTCCAAATGCGGTTCTTGTCGCCGGACACGTCGTACTTGGTGCGATAGCCGTTGAGGTCGAAGCTCAGCGTGTTGCTGGCGATCGGCAGCGCGTAGTTCAGGTTCACGTACTGGCGCTTGAAGCTGTTGTCGCGCACCACGTTGTCGACGTCGGAGAAATACAGCGCCGCGCTCAGCGCGTCGTTGAACTGGTAGCTGCCACCGATCACGTCGATGCCTTTCAGCCCACCGCTGTCGCGGCCTTCATCGCTCTTGCGCGACTGCGCATGGAAGCGGCCGGCGACCAGTTCGAGGCCGTCGATCTCGCTCGAGGTGAGCAGGGTGCCGGTGTAGCTCTCCGGCAGAAGGCGCGAGTCGTCGTGGTTCAGCACCGGCAGCGAGGGGCGCAGGTCGCCGTAGGCCAGCACGGTGTTGGACACACGCAGCTTGAGCGACGCACCGCCCTTGGCCAGGTCGCTTGCGGGCTTGCCCGTGCTGTCTTCCTGCTTGAAGAAGTCGATGCCACCCGCGCCGGCGCGGCGGCGGGTGCTGTCCAGGCGCAGGCCGTAGGCCGCGAAGGCGTCCACGCCCACGCCCACGGTGCCCTGGGTGAAACCCGACTCGAAGTTGGCGATCACGCCCTGCCCCCATTCGCGCTTGTCCTGGTTGCCGTCGCGGTAGTCGCGGTTGATGAAGGCGTTGCGCAGCAGCACGTTGAGCGTGCTGTCTTCCACGAAACCCTTGGCATCGGCTTGCCCGGCGGCGAAAGCGGGGGTCGCGCTCGCCAGTCCGAGGGCGATGAATGCTGCCCAGTGTCTTGCCATTGTTGTTTTCCTCGAGGCTGGATGTGTCCGATGGACGGCCCGTTGCTGCGTGGTGCACCCGGACCGGGGCGCGGATTGTCCCATTAACTTGGCCCGGGTGCAGCCGGGTTCATCAGTCGTCGTTCGGGCAGAAGGCAGCACTCGCGATGGGGAGACTGCGCTCGATTGTCGAGTATTTTTACAGTCGGGTTTGCCAGAGCCCCCGGTTATTTTGTCAAGCACATGAATATTAAAGAAAAATTAAATCTGGCCTGGTTGATGCTTGACTTTGATCGGGTACTCGGATAACGGAGATCGTCATGGGCACGCGCAAAACCACCAAGCCACACCTGATCGCGCTGGCAATCGCCGGCTTCTCGGTCGGGATGATGTCCGCGCCGCTTGCGGAGGCAGCTATCGTCACGCAATGGGAGGTGACGGTTGATGCAAAGTTCGATGCGAGTTCCATCGTCTGGCGCTTCGGTGATGCCGGGACGACGGTTACCGACCATCAGCTGCGCTGGGGCGACCCAAGCCCTTCCACAGGGCCGCAGAGCGGTGTCGATATTACCAACAGTCCGGCTGTCACCTCTGTGGACACCAACGGTGCCGCCGTGGGCAACATCTTCCTGTCGCACTTGAACAACCCGATCGTGGCCGGTAGCCCGCGCCCGGAGCGCTTCGCAATCGCGTCGACGCTGACCTTGACGCCCCTGGTGCCTGCAGGGCCGGGATTGCCGTCGGTGACGCAGACCTTCAATGTCTACTTCGAGGAAACGCCCAATGGCGCCAACCCCTGTGCAGACGGTGGGGCGAACGGCGTCGGGGTCAACCTGAACGGCTGCGGCGACATCTTCGTGCTCGACCGTGACGCGCTGAACTTCATGTTCACTTATGACACCGGCGACGGCATCGATCAGCAGTACTTCATCAGCTTCTTCGAGCTGACGAGCGGTCTCAATCCGCTGCCGCAGACGGCCTGTGACTATGTGTTCAACGCTCAGAGCTTGCCCACCGGCAGTCCGTGCCTGGGCTTCGTGACGCCGGAGGATGCGACGACGCGGGTCCAGTTCGCAGCGATGATCACGACCGCGCCGGTGCAGATCCCCGAACCGGGCTCTCTGGCCTTGGCCGGGCTCAGCCTCAGCCTGCTTGGCTTGTTGCGTCGCCGGTGGGTTTAAGGGGTTTGGCTTGAGCCGTGTCTTGTCAGGGGATGAGGGCTTGCGCAGGTTCTGAACTGGCGCTCTGCGCCGTGTGACGCGGGGGCTCCCGGGCCGACAAGCGAATCGGGGGGCAATCATGCCCCCCGATTCGTTACGTCAGAACGACGCCGACACCGACAACCAGAGCCGGCGTGGTTCGTAGATGTTGTTGTAGATGTTGCTGTACGTTTGGCCGCCGACCGTGGTGCAGGCCGCGTTGCCGCAGAAGTCGTAGGGCCCTTTGTACTTGTTGAAGTCCTTGTCGAGCAGGTTGTAGACCACTGCGTTCAGTTTCACGTTGGGCGTGAGCGCATAGGCACCACCGAGGTTGAAGACGGTGAAGCCCTCGAAGTCGCCGAGGAAGCTCTTGTCGACCGGCTGTGCGTTGCCGCCCTGGTGAGGCTCATGGAAGTTTGCCGGACGGAAGCGCTTGCTGCGGTGTTCGGCGGCGAGGAAGGCGTTGAGCTTGGGCGTAGCCTGCCAGTCCAGTTTCGCATTCAGGCTGTGGCGCGGTACTCCGAACAGGGGGTCGCCCTTGTTGATGCCGAACACATTCGAGGTGGTGACCTCGCTGTCGATGAAGGTGTAGTTGCCCGACAGGGTCAGCGCCTGGGTCAACAGCCAGCGCGCGCTGAACTCGACCCCCTGGATGCGCGCTTCGCCCACGTTGGCGGTGACGTTCGCGCCGGCACCCGTGGGGCGCTCGATCTTGTTTTTCAGGTCGGTGTGGAACACCGTCATCTGGGCCGTAAGCGGGCCGGCATCGTAGAGCGCTGCGAGCTCGTAGTTGGTGCTCTTTTCCGGCTGCAGGTTGGGGTTGCCGAACAGCGGGTCCTGGCCCTGGTTGCCATATCCGACGATGCCATCGTGCAACTGTTCGAGGAAGGGAGCACGGTAGCCACGCCCCACGCCGCCCTTGAGCGTCCAGCTGTCGTTCGCCTTCCAGGTGAGGTAGGCCCGCGGTGTGGTCTGGCCACCAAACACGTCGTGGCGGTCGTGGCGCAGGCCGAGCGTAAGTGCGAGGTCGTCACGCAGGGACCATTCGTCCTCGGCGAAGATGCCCCATTGGGTGTTCTTGAACGTTGTCTGGGGAATGCCGTCGGTCAGGCGGGCGTCCATGTACTGGGCGCCGACGGACAGCAGATGATTGCCCAGGCCGGTGACGAGTTTGGTGTCGAAGACGGTGGTTTCGGACTCCAGCGTGCGCGGCGTGTTGCGCCGGCCCGAGGCGGCCGATGCAGCGGCGTTCGGAATCCGGCGGCCGGTGGTCTCGGTGGTGTTGCGGGTGATGGAGGTCTCGATGAGGCCGATGTCGAGTCGGCCCGTATGCCCCAGGTAAAGCTGTTCGCGGTTGAATCCGAGCTTCGGCGCATATCCGTCGCCAGGGCGGATGCTACCCATCTGGCCACGGTCGTTGTTGAGGGATTGACGGGTGACGTCGAATCCGAAGTAGAGCTCGTGTGCGCTGTTCGGGCTGAGGATCAGCTTGCCGCCGGCTGTGTTGACCGTGGCACGCACCGGGTTCTGGCCCATGGTGCGCTGACGGTCGGATGAGGTGTCCTGCCCCGGGAAGCGGATATCCGAGGCCTCACGCTCGAACTTGCGGCCGTATAGCTGCATCGACAGCATGTCGGCCTTGAGCGGGCCGGACAGGTAAGCCTCCAGTCCGTACTTGTCACCGAAGGCAGAGTCGCCCTGCAGCGTGGCGTCGACACTGACACTGCCAGCCCAGTCGTTGCCCGGCTTGCGGGTGATGATATTGACCACGCCGCCGAGGGCGTCGGCACCGTAGAGCGTGGACATCGGGCCGCGGATCACTTCGATTCGTTCGATCGCTGCGACCGGCGGGAAGAAGACGCTGGCCGAGTCAACAAAGGCGTTCGGTGCGACCGTGCCGGGGACGTTCTGGCGCCGGCCATCGATCAGGATGAGGGTGTATTCGGCGGGCAGTCCGCGCAGGCTGATGCTGCGATTCCCGGTCTTGTTGCTGCGCGCATCCAGGCCATCGACGTCGACGCCCTCGATCCCGCGCAGGGCGTCGGCAAGGTTCGTGATCTGACGCTGTTCGAGTTCGGCCCGCGTCACGACAGTGATGCTCGCGGGCGCATCCTTGATGTCCTGCTCATAGCCGCCCGCCGTGACGACCATGGTGTCCAGGCGGGTGGCTTCGTTGGCGTGGGCCGGTGCAAGACCGGCAGCGAGCGTCAAGGGGATGAGGCTGGCGAGCAGCCGATGCGGGGGGCGAGGGCTGCGGCGAGGGGCGCGCATGGACATTGGGAAGACTCCGAGGCTTGGCTGAAAAGCTGTTGAGGCCTTGGCTGGCTTCCCGGTTGATGTGGCACTTGGGTGCGACGATCGGGTGGCTGGCTACCGACGTGTATGTTGCGGAGTATAACAATGAGAATGGTTGGCATTACTGGTGTTTATGGGGCGCGTTGCATTCCTGCAACTACATGCATGCCAGGCATGAGGCGGTATGGCCACTCCCGGTGTTCGTCAGCGTTCAGTCGCCGTGCCCACGCGCGCAGCTGCCCGCCTCGCGACCGAGCATTGCCAGCTTGCGCTCGCTGCCCCAGCGGTATTCGCCCGTTTCGCCGCTGTCGCGGATGACGCGATGGCAGGGGATCAGGTAGCCGATGGTGTTGGCCGCCAGCGCCGTGCCGACTGCGCGTGCGGCGCGTGGCATGCCGATTTCGTGTGCGAGCTGCCCGTAGGACAGGATGTGGCCGGGTTCGATGCGGATGAGCGCTTCCCAGACCTTGATCTGGAAGTTCGTGCCGCGCAGCACCACATGCACGCGGCCGCGGCTTGGCGCTTGTGGGAAGATCTCGTGCATCAGGCGCCTGGCGGCCTCGTCGTCTCGGTGCAGGCTGGCGGCCGGCCATTGGGCCCGCAGTCCGGCAAGCAGGGCTGCGTCGTCGGTCGTGCGGAAGGCGAAGTGGCATACGCCGCGTGGTGTCCACGCCACCAGCGCGGCGCCGAAGGGCGTAGGGGCGATGCCGTGGCCGATGTCGATGCCGCGTGCGGCGGTCTTGATCTCGCCCGGAGTCATGGCCTCGCAGCTCACCATCAGGTCGTGCAGCCGGCTCGGACTGCCCAGCCCGGCCTCGGCGCTGACGGACAGGATGTCCAGCGCTTGGCGCAGGCGTGTGCGTGCGTATTCCTTGGTGAGGTGCTGCAGGAAGCGTTTGGGCGAGATGCCTGCCCATTCGGTGAACACGCGTTGCAGGTGCGCGGGGCTGAGATGTACGGCGGCGGCGACTTCGTCCAGCCCGGGCTGATCGCTGACGCGGGCGCGGAGGTAGGCGATCGCCCGCGCCACGGTGTCGTAATGGCGTGCGTGGTGGTCGAGTGCATCCATGGTGTCCTCCCGGTGGGTGGCTGCCAGGCGCGCAGCGCGCCTGGCCCGGCTGGCCCCGAGTATGGCGACGCGCCTGGCAGGTGCAACCCGATTCTTGCGGAGCGGACACCGGCAGGCCGGGAGCGTGTGCGGCGCTCAGGCCCCCCACAGCGCCTCGCCACCCGCATCGCGATAGCTGAGATAGGCGCGCAGGTCGAACTCGTGCTGGTGGTAGTCGGGCTCCATGTGCTGGCAGAGCTGGTAGAAGGCCTTGTCGTGCTCGCGCACGCGCAGGTGGGCCAGCTCATGGACCACGATCATGCGCAGGAAGGCCTCCGGCGTGGCGCGGAACAGCGTGGCGACGCGGATCTCGCGCTTGGCCTGCAGGCGTGCACCCTGCACGCGCGAGATGGCGGTGTGGGTGCCGAGCGCGCCGTGGATGACGTGCAGGCTGTTGTCGAAGCGCACCTTGCCGAGCGGTGGCGCGCTGCGCAGGTGCTCGGCCTTGAGCGCCTGCACGTAGTCGTAGAGCGCATTGTCCGAGCGCACGGTGTGGGCGTCGGGGTAGCGCTTGCGCATGGCGTCGGCGAAGCGCCCCTGCTCGATCAGGGTCGTCACCTGATGCACGAGTGCGGGCGGGTAGCCGGCGAGGTAGGCGGGTGCGCGGCGGTTGCTCATCGTGCCTGCAGGGTGTCGAAGCCGATGTAGTCGGCGACGAAGCGCGCCTTGCCCTCGCGCAGGAATTGCTCGAAATCCCAGTCGTCTGGCGCCAGCCGGTGCGCGAAGCAAGGGCGAAAGACGTAGGTCCACGCCCGCAGGCGAGATCCGTCGGCCATCTCGACCTCGACGATGCGGCGCTCGTACTCATCGCCCTCGAAGCCGTCCAGGCGCGGCCACGCTGAGTCCGGGAGCTCGAGGTAGAGCACGCCCTGTACGCGGTGATCGGCGTTCGGCTCCACACCGGGGCACGTCGCGCCGACTACCGCACGGCGACGGTAACCGTGCAGTGTGGCGGGACGCCGAGTGCTGCGGGTGCCGCAGACGGCGGTCATGATGTCGTCGCACATCAGCGAGCCGTAGGCAAAGCAGGCGCTGGGGGCCTGGTGATCGGTGTCGGTGCGGTTCATGGTTGGATGAGCACTGAAATGAGGCGGGTCGGGTGGGGGCGCTGCCGCGCAGGCGGGCGCGCTGTCATCGAAGCAAATCCGGTGCCTGGATGCGCAGGTGCGCGGATCGAGACGCGCATTTCGCATGCGGCGATCTTCCCGGCCAGCCTAGAACGGTACCGGACTTTCGAACTGCAGTGGTACCCGGGTGCGCGGATGGATGAAGGCGATGCGGGTGGCGTGCAGGTGCATGCGCACGAAGCGTGCGACGCTGGCGGGCGGCGCGTAGAGCGGATCGCCCAGGATGGGGTGGCCGAGGGCGAGCAGATGGACGCGCAACTGGTGGGCGCGGCCGGTCACTGGCTTGAGCGCCACGCGCGTGCATGCCTCGGCGCCCTCCCCCATGCGTGCCAGCACCCGGTAGCGGGTAAGCGCGCGCCGGCCGTGCAGGTGGTCGACGATCTGGCGCGGACGGTTGGCGGCGTCCTCGCCGAGCGGTAGGTCGATCTCGCCCTCATCCAGTGCGAGGTGCCCGTGCACCACCGCCACGTACTGCTTGCCCACGGTACGTTGCTCGAAGGCGAGGCTCATCCGGCGCAGCATTTCCAGCCCGCGTGCAAACAGCACCAGCCCCGAGGTGGGGGCGTCCAGGCGATGCACGATCAGCGCGTCCGCGTGAAGTGCCTGGATGCGGGCGGCCAGGCAGTCCTGGCGGTCCGCGCCACGGGCGGGGACGGAGAGCAGGCCGGCAGGTTTGTCGACGACGAGGAGGTCATCGTCGAGGTGGAGGACGGTGGGCATGGCGACCGGGCTCATCGCAGGACGGGGGATTGCATGGTGAAGCAGGCGGCCCGGCGCGGAAAGCTCGCGGCCGGCGCTCGTCCCACGGGCGAGGCGTGCCGCGGCCTGCTGTAGGAGCGGTGCAAGCCGCGAGCCTTCCGAAGGCGTTCGCGCACTTCTCCTTCAAACTCATGATCACTCTCGTGCGATGGTCCCGGGGAGCGCTCCAGGACGGCTGCGCGATGATCCGAAACCGGTGGCGTGATCAACTACATGCGATAGTGCGCTTTGTCGCACGGCCAGATTCTCTGGCCACAGGAAGTAGGGGCCGAACTTCTGGCTGATGTGGAACTCGCCACCCGCTGCCTTGCCTTCTGCGGTTATGTAGGTCTTGCCGTCACGTAGCTCCAGCAGGCCGCGGGCGACCAGGCGCTCGGTCAGCTCAGTTGTCTTCAGATTCAGCGCCTTGGCGAGCTTGGAGGTGGTCAGCTTGCTGGTGCTTGCGGAGGTGTCGCCCGTGGTCTCTGCTGCAGCCGGAAGCCGAGGCGGGTGGGCATTTCGAGTGTCTTGAAGACGTCCTGAAGTACTGCGATGTGGCGCTCGTTCTGCTCGAGCGGTGATGGGATGCCGCGCGGCTTGCCCGCAAACCAGATCGAGAATTCGCCTTGCTCGTTGATCGACACGCCTTCGCTGAAGTGCTTGGTCTCGAGCACATAGACTTCGAGCAGGCGGTTGAGAATGAGATGGTCAATCTGGGCGACGCGGCCGTTGTGCTCGATGCGCAGGTCGTGGATGACGATGCGGTTCTTGCTCGCGCCGCTGTAGAAATCGATGTCGTAGGCGGATTCGCGCTCGCCCTTGATGCCGGCGCGGAGAATCTTCAACTCGCGTTCTATCTGTTGCCGGGTCGCTTCTGGAACGCCTGGGGCAGCGAGGTAGGTTTCCAGCGCGGTGAGCTGAGAGTCCTTGGGGTCGGCTTCTTTCAGGATCATGATCGAGTCGAACGTCGCCGTCCTCTAATGCGAGAATGACGAGGGGGTCCAGTTGGGCTAAATGGGAATGCTAAGCGCTTGAGCCGAAAGCCGCCGTGACGGGGGTCGCATTCATGGGGCGAATCAGACGCAGGTTGCTCCGGCGCTCGAGATGGCGATGGACTACTTGCCCGCACTGACGACGAAGTGCACCCCCGCCTGCGGTGTCGGCCCCACCTCGATCACCCTGATCGGCGCAAGGCTCTGCGCATCGAGGACATGAACGGCATTGCTCGCCGGCGCCACGACCACTACGCGACGGCCGTCGGGCGATACCGCCAGGCCGTCGGTGGGCTGATCGCCAATGTGGCGCATTGCGAGCCGCTTGCCGCTGCGAGTGTCGAGCGCGACAACCATGGTGGGCTTGGTTGCGCTTCCCCGGCCCAGCGCGTCGTTCCGGGGCGCGTAAAGAATGTGCGCGTCCGGGGAAAGGGCGACCGGCCAGTGGGCCGAGGAGGTTGCGCCGGCGAAGCCGCCGTGGGTCGGGTTGTAATCGGCCCGGCCGACACGGCGAACGGTGAAGGCGGACAGGTCGGCCACGTCGAAGTGGAAGGCGAGCATGGCGAGCAGGCTGTCGTCCCGGGCGAGGTCGAAGTTACCGTATATCAGCCCGGGCAGTTCGCCGATGACCTCGAGTTTCTCTGCATCCAGGATCATCATGCCGTTGCGGTTCGCATCCGGAACGAACAGTCGCCGGTCGTCGGCAGACAGTCTGCCGACCGCATCGAAGATGTGCAGGCTCGGTCCGAACAGGGCCTGGAACTCCGGTGAGATCCCGAGTTGGAAGCCGAACATGTCCGCCTTGCCGCTGTCGACGTCGAAGCGCAGGATGGTGCCCTCCCTGCCGATCACGAACAGCGTGTCACCCCGGCCCGACAGGATCACCGAGCCGATGGTGTAGCGCGACAGTACCGAGACAATCTGCCCTTCGGTCGGGTCGGACAGGCCGGCGGTGCTCAGCTTGGCCTCGTAGGCCGTGCGCAGCAGATCGCGAAAGAGCCACTGGCCGATTACTTCCTGCGTGCGGGTGTCGATCAGCTCGACTGCCGTGCGTTCACGCGTCACCACGGCCACCCGCGTTCCGTCCCGGCTTGCTGTGGTCCCCAGCGGCAGAGGCCCGACTGGGATGCGCGCTACGGTTTCGCCGCTGTCGATGTCGAGCGCGAGCACCGCTGCTGCATTGCGCAGCGCCACGTAGGCGAGGGGCCGCGTCGGTTCGCTTGCAGGGCCTGCTTCAGCGGTTTGCGCCGTGTCCGCTTGGGCGCTGCCGATGCACAGCAGGGCCATCACGACCAGCGCCAGCGTTCGGGCTGCCGTTTCCCATGGCCTAGGCTGGATGCGGCTGCATGTGCGTCGCGAGAACGATTGAAGCTGGGTTCCAATAGACGGCGTCATCGCTATTCCCTCCCGGTTGCCCGCGGCAGGCGGCAGTGCGACATGCGCCATGCCGCCTCGCCAACGTCATGGTATGGAATCAGGATAGTTCATCTTGCCGCAAACGGGCGTCTGGCGCCGACGAGCTCGCGCTCCCTCAGCCGTGCTAGCCCGGCGAGCGCTTTCTCGGTGGCCGGATTGCGGATCAGCCCACGTGCACTGCCCGACGGGTATGTAGGTTCTCAAATCACCACTACAGGAGTCTTTGCGTTGAGGGCGTTCAGTCGGTCGTATGGGTTTTCACCAAGCCCGTGAGGAGTGCCATCAGAGCTGCCGGGCCCCCTTGAGGCCGTCGCCTCGGTGTCCAGTCCGGTATCCACGAAGATCCGCGGGGCAAAGTGGATCCATGCGCCTGACTGCGGCCGCCTCGTGATCAGGCCGAAACAACGCAAGTGCGTGCGGCAACTCGTCCAGCCATGGTCCGACTTGGGCCATGGTTGCGATCGGTATAATGCCGAGTCGATCCTCCGCACCCAGCCACGCTCTCCCGACCATCCATGCTCAAGCTCGAACAGATCACCCCGAACACCGCGCTGGTTGGTATCGAGCTGGGTCAGATCGTCCGCGTCGTCGCCACCGAGCCGGTCGGCCCCGACGCGCTCACTGTGGTCTACAAGACGGCCGATGGACGCTTCGGCGAACGCATGGTGTTCCGCAGCGACGAGGCTAATTTGTCCGTCGCCGAAGAAGGCCGCCCATGGGCCTTCGACGCGCCCGGCGAAGCGTTCAAGCTCGCGGCAGAAGCGTGGCGGATCAATCTGGCGCATCTGTTCGACCCGATGATGGCGGTACATACCTCCAACGTCGAACCGCTGCCGCACCAGATCACCGCGGTCTACGAATCCATGCTGCCGCGTCAGCCACTGCGCTACGTCCTGGCGGACGACCCCGGCGCGGGCAAGACGATCATGGCCGGCCTGTTTATCCGCGAGCTCCTGATGCGCGCCGATGCCCGGCGCGTGCTCATCGTCGCCCCTGGCAGCTTGGTCGAGCAGTGGCAGGACGAAATGCGTGAGAAGTTCGGGCTGGAGTTCCGCATCTTCGGTCGCGACCTCGTCGAGAACAGCGTCAGCGGCAATCCGTTCGAGGACACCGATCTGCTCGTGGCCCGCGTCGATCAGCTCTCGCGCAACGACGACCTGCTGCAGAAGCTGCAGCTCACGCGCTGGGATCTGGTGGTGGTCGATGAGGCGCACAAGCTCTCGGCCAACTACTTCGGCAACAAGATCAACAAGACCAAGCGCTTTCAGCTCGGCGAACTGCTCGGCAGCATCACCCGCCATTTCCTGCTGATGACCGCCACGCCTCACAACGGCAAGGAAGAGGACTTCCAGCTCTTTTTGTCGCTGCTCGATTCCGATCGCTTCTACGGCAAGTTCCGCGACGGGGCGCACAAGGTGGATGTGTCCGACCTCATGCGCCGCATGGTCAAGGAAGAGATGCTGCGCTTCGACGGCACGAAGCTTTTTCCCGAGCGCCACGCCTACACGGTCAATTACCGCCTCTCGGATCTAGAAGCGGCGCTTTACGGCGCAGTCACCGACTACGTGAAGACGGAGATGAACCGCGCCGACCAGCTCGAAGACGGCGCGCGCCGCGGCACGGTCGGATTCGCGCTCACCGCGCTGCAGCGCCGGCTTGCCTCAAGCCCCGAGGCCATCTACCAGTCGCTGCGCCGCCGCCGGACCAAGCTGCAGCGCCGGGTCGAAGAAGAGAAGCTGCGCCAGCGCGGCGAAGTGCTCGCCAACAGCGTGTTCACCAACGGCGCCGGCGAAGACATCTGGGATGCTCCCGACAACCTCGTCCCGGAAGACTACGAAGAGTTCGAAGAATCCGTCGTCGATCAGGCCACCGCCGCCCGCACCATCGTCGAACTGCAGGCCGAGATCGTCATCCTCGAAGGGCTGGAAGAACAGGCCCGCCAAGTGGTGCATTCCGGCCAGGACCGCAAGTGGGACGAACTCTCACGCCTGCTCCAGGACACGCCCGAGATGCGCGATGCCGATGGCCGTCAGCGCAAGCTCATCGTCTTCACCGAGCATCGCGACACACTGAACTACCTCGCCGTGAAGATCCGCGGCGTGCTGGGTAGCGAAGATGCAGTGGAGGTCATCCACGGTGGCGTCAAGCGCGAGGACAGGCGCAAGGTGCAGGAGCTCTTCCGCAACGACCCGGTCGTGCGCGTGCTCATCGCCACCGACGCGGCCGGCGAAGGCGTGAACCTGCAAAACGCTAACCTCATGGTCAATTACGACCTGCCCTGGAACCCCAACCGCATCGAGCAGCGCTTCGGCCGCATCCACCGTATCGGTCAGACCGAGATCTGCCACCTGTGGAACATGGTCGCCAATGAGACCCGCGAAGGCGACGTCTTCCAGCGCCTGTTCGACAAGCTCGAAGTCGAGCGCAAGGCCCTGGGCGGGAGGGTGTTCGACATTCTGGGCGAAGTGTTCGAGGAAAAGAGCCTGCGCGAGCTCCTCATCGAGGCCATCAAGTACGGCGAAGACCCCGCCCGCAAGGCCGAGCTCTTCCGCAAGATCGAGGGCGCGCTCGACACCGACCACCTGCAGAGCATCATCCGTCGCAACGCGCTGTGCGAAGAAGTCATGGACCCGCAGCGCCTCTATGCGGTGAAGGAAGAGATGGAGAAGGCCGAAGCCCGCAAGCTGCAGCCGTACTTTATCCGTGCCTTTTTCAACCAAGCATTCGAATCGCTCGGGGGCGAACTGCGTCCGCGCGAAGCCGGCCGCTCCGAGATCACCCATGTGCCGGCGGTCATCCGTGAGCGTGATCGACAGATCGCGGGTCGGGACCGGCGCTACAACGAGCCTGTGCTGCGTCGCTATGAGCGGGTGTGCTTCGAGAAGGAGCACGTCCGCGTACCCGGCCGAGCCGAGGCCAAGATGGCAAGCCTCATCCATCCCGGCCATCCGCTGATGCAGGCCGTCACCGACATCGTGCTGGAGCAGCATCGCAACAAGCTCAAGCAGGGCGCGGTGCTGATCGATCCGGCCGACATGGGACTTACGCCGCGGCTGATTTTCAGCATCGACCATTCGGTGAGGGAAGGGGCAGACCAGACTCGTGTCGTTTCACGCCGTTTGCAGTTCGTCGAGATCGACCCGCAGGGCCACGCGATCAACGCCGGCTGGGCGCCACACCTGGACCTGGAGCCCATTGAGCCTACCGACATGGCCCTGATACAGGATGTGCTTGCAGCGCCTTGGATCGCGCGAGATCTCGAGCAACTCGCCCTCGCCCATGCTTCCCAACAACTCGTGCCCATGCACTTCGACGAGGTGCGCCAGCGCCGCGAGCAATCGGTCGACAAAACGCTCGGGGCTGTCCGCGAGCGCTTGGTGAAGGAAATCAACTTCTGGTCCGACCGCTACATCAAGCTGCAGGACGACATGGCCGCCGGTAAGGATGTACGGCTGACGCTGGAGAACGTGCGCCGCACGATCGACGATCTCACCGCCCGGCTTGAGTCGCGCCAGCGCGAACTGCAGGCCATGCGCCACGTCGTCTCTGCCACGCCTGTTGTGCTGGGTGGCGCGTTGGTGATCCCCGCCGGCCTGCTGATGCAGCGCAAGGGCGTGTCGCAGGAGGTAGGTGGCTGGTCGGCCGACGCCGAAGCTCGCGCTCGCATCGAGCGCATCGCCATGCAGGCGGTAATGGACGCCGAGCGTGCACTAGGCCACGACGTGATCGACGTCTCCGCGCAAAAATGCGGCTGGGATGTGACCAGCATCCCGCAGTCCATCGACGGCCGCATTCCGCCTTCGCGCCACATCGAGGTCAAGGGGCGGGCGAAGGGCGCCACCACCATCACCGTCACCCGCAACGAGATCCTCTACGGACTGAATCAGGCCGACAAGTTCATCCTCGGAATCGTACTTGTCGATGGCGACCACCAAGAAGGACCGTATTACGTTCGTCAGCCCTTCCAGCAGGAGCCGGACTGGGCCGAGACCAGCAAGAATCTGGATCTCGGCCTGCTGCTGGAGCGTGCTGTTCGCCCGCAGGAGACGCTCTGACATGAGCGAAATCGTCAAAATGGCTGAGGCTTGGTGTGCGACGCGCGCGCGCCGCGTTGCGCCCCCGAGCAACTACATTGCCGGTTTCGACATGCCCAACGGGCGCCAGATTGCGCTTGAGCGAGACCGAGCGCAGATCTACGTCTGGACCGAACAAGTCTCGCTTGACGACGCGCCGGCGGCGCCCGCGCGCGCCTACGCGGCCGAGAAGTCGCGCAACTCGAACCTCAACCGGAAGAACTGCCCGCGGCTGCGTGTCGGGAGTCCGGTGCTGTACTGGGTTTTCCATACGCTCGACGGGCTCGTTCGTTTTCTCGTCTGGTACGGCGACTTCCAGCAGAAGGGGATCGTTGCAGAGCCGCAGCCAGCAAAGGCGCCGCAAGACCTCCTCGAACCGGGCAACACGCCCGCAGATTCCGTCGTCACCCTCCCGACTCACGCAATCCCTTCCAGTTCCTTTTCGATCCCCGGTGCATACATGGGTTACCAGACCACGACCGTTGCCGAAACGCTCAACCGCATCAACCGCGAACTCTTCATCCCCGCCATCCAGCGCCCCTACGTATGGACGCCCGAGCAGATCATTCGGCTCTTCGACTCGCTCATGCGCGGCTATCCGATCGGCGCCCTGATGTTCTGGGACCTCCCGCCCGGCAGCCGTGACGACTGGGAGATTTATCGCTTCGTGACCCATTTCCGCATGGGCTCCATTCACAACGAACCCTCCGGCCTCAGTGCGGACGACCGCGTTTCACTGGTTCTCGACGGGCAGCAGCGCCTGACCTCCCTTCTCATTGGCCTGCAGGGCTCCTACACGGTCAAGCGCAAACACAAGCGCAAGGCGACCGAAGACGCCTGGGACGAGAAGATCCTCTTCATCGATCTCGCGCACGCGCCAGAGATGGAGGCCGACGAGGAAAACGAGGAGATGAGCCCGATCGCCGAGCATTACCGCTTCGAGTTCGTGGATCAGACCCAGCCCCCAGTCAGCAAGGGCGACGAACTCTGGTTCGAGGTCGGGCTCATCCTGGCAGCGCCCACGCCCGAGCAGCGCGACGTGATGGTCCAGAACTGGGTCGAGGCTAACCTCAATCTCAGCGAAACCGGCAGGGCAATGGCACGCGCCAACCTGCTGCGCCTGTGGGACGCGGTCTGGCATGACCAGGCGATGGCCTACTTCACCGAGTACAGTGACTCATACGACCGCGTGCTCGACATTTTCATCCGCGCCAACGACGGCGGTACGCGACTGAGCCGCAGTGATCTGCTGATGTCGGTAATCACGCTGCGCTGGGAGCGTTTCAACGCAAGGGAAGAAACGGAAGAGCTCATCGATGCGCTCACGGAGTCCCTGAACCCCAAGCGCGCGATCACTCGTGAGTTCGTACTGCGTGCCGCCTTGTTCCTGAACGATCTCGACTTCTCGATCAAAGTGCAGAACTTCGTCCCGGCCAATATCCGCGTGCTCGAGCAGAGCTGGGAGCGAACCAAGGAGGTCTTGCGCTTCACTGCCGGGGTCCTGCGCGAGATGGGTTTCTACGGCGATCGCCTGTTCAGCACCAACGTGGTCATGCTGCTGGCCTACTACCTGCATCGCAGCAACCCGTCGGCCGAGCTTCGACTCGCCGATATTGACCGGCAGCGCATCCGCCGCTGGCTCGTGCTGCTCGACTTCAAGAGCCTCCTGAGCCTGCAGACCGGGACGACGTTCACGACCTATCGCAACGTGGTCCGGCGCAACCTTCAAGGCCGCAGCGACTTTCCGCTGGCCGAGATCGCTGAAGGGTTCGGTCGCATGGGCCGTTCGCTGGAGTTCGGCGAGAGCGACCTGCGTGCCTGGACCTCGACGCCCATCGAAGCCTCGAACGCCGAGGCCCTGCTGTCGCTAATCTACCCCGACGATCTGCCCAACTTGAGGCGTCGCGCGCTGCCGTTCGTGCAGTCGCGCTTCTTCATGCCGGATGAGCTGCATCGCGCTGGCGTACCCGACGCATTGATGCCGGCCGTCCAGGGCTTTGCCAACAAGCTGATCCTCGGTGTCGCGCTTGATACTCGCGAGCAGGAGAGCTATTTCGCGCTGCCTTTCGAGCAATGGGCGGCCAGCTTGTCGCCCGAAGCGCGCGCATTTCACTGTCTCCCTGAAGACCCCGCGCTCTACGCGCTCGACCGATTGCCGCAATGGGTCAGCGCGCGTCGTGCTTTGTTGGCGCAGAAACTTTTCGGGCTGCTCGCGGCCGTGGATGAATCCGCCGATAGCATTGCAGAGCCAGCATGAATGAAATCATTGGGAACGTTTCCATCAGCCCCAAAAGACGCGCTCATATGAATACCCTACGCGACGCAGGCAACGCAGCAGCGACTAGCCTTCCAGCCCTCTTCAGGATGAGTCGGTGACAACTATTACGAACATGGATCTCATTCGACGCCTGCTGTGGTCCACGATGTCCTACGGACTCAGATGAGCGCTGCTTCCGACTTCGTGTGGTCCCATTGCAATGAGTGTGGGCACGAAACTAAACACGACCTGCTGATCGAGATCGACAGGAGCCGGAGCTTTGGCGATGACGGATACACCGTAGAGGTCGGTTCGCGATGGACGGTGCTTAAATGTCGTGGCTGTGAAGACATATCCCTGAAGAGGTTTGACTGGTGCTCCGAAGACGATCCTTACGACGGCCCACATCGACCAACCTACTTCCCGCCGCGCGTATCCCGCCGAAAACCGGCCTGGATCGCTCATCTGGAGGTTCCTCGCGGATATGTCGAGCTCTTGGACGAGATTTATACGGCGCTTCATGCAGATAGCCGTCGTCTGGCAATGATGGGAGCCCGAGCGCTGATCGATCTCGTCGTCGTAAACGCTGTGGGTGACAAGGGAAACTTTGCAAACGGGCTTGAGGCTCTGGTTTCAGCCAATCTAATCAGTGAGCGCGATCGGGAAATTGTCGAGGCTGCTATCGATGCCGGCCACGCATCCGCGCACCGTGGACATCAAGCATCGCCTGACGAGGTGAATCTCGTTATCGACATCGTCGAGCGCCTGCTGCAAACCGAGCTGCTTGCCTCGCAAGCACGCGAACTCAAGAGCAATACACCGCAACGCCCTCGCCGTGCTCAGGACGGCCATTGATATGACCCCCATCAAAACCCCCAAGAAACTCATCGAAGTCGCCCTCCCGCTCGACGCCATCAACGTCGCCGCGGCGCGCGAGAAGTCGATCCGGCACGGCCACCCCAGCACGCTGCACCTGTGGTGGGCACGCCGGCCCCTGGCTGCAGCGCGGGCGGTGATCTTTGCGCAGATGGTCAATGACCCCGGCTACGAGCGCCATCTGGGACGCGGGGTGAACAAGGAAAAGGCTGCCATCGAGCGTGAGCGCCTGTTCAAGATCATCGAAGACCTGGTGCAGTGGGAGAACACCAACAACGAGGAGGTGCTCGCCCGCGCCCGCGAGGAGATCTGGAAGAGCTGGCGCGAGACCTGCGCGCTGAACAAGGGTCACCCGCAGGCGGCCGAGCTCTTCAACTCGGACAAGCTGCCCGCCTTCCACGATCCCTTCGCGGGCGGAGGCGCGTTGCCGCTGGAGGCGCAGCGCCTGGGGCTGGAGAGCTACGCCAGCGACCTCAACCCGGTGGCGGTGACCATCAACAAGGCGATGATCGAGATCCCGCCACGCTTTGCCGGACGTGCGCCGGTGGGGCCGCGCATCCCCGGCGACAAGCAGGGCAAGCTGGCTGAGGACTGGTCCGGCGCCAAGGGGCTGGCCGAGGACGTGCGCCGCTACGGCGCCTGGATGCGGGCGGAGGCAGAAAAGCGCATCGGCCACCTGTACCCGAAGATCGAAGTCACCGCCGAGATGGTCGCCGAGCGCCCGGACCTGAAGCCGCTGATGGGGCAATCGCTCACCGTGATCGCTTGGCTGTGGGCGCGCACAGTGAAAAGCCCCAACCCCGCCTTCAGCCATGCCGAGGTGCCGCTGGCCTCGACCTTCGTGCTGTCGAGCAAGGCGGGCAAGGAGGCGTATGTGGAGCCGGTGGTCGCAGGGGATAGCTACCGCTTTACGGTGAAGGTAGGGACGCCGCCGGAGAGCGCGAAGGACGGCACCAAGCTCGGGCGGGGTGCGAACTTCCAATGCCTGCTGTCGGATACTCCGATCGAACCGAAGCACATCAAGGCGGAAGGTGTTGCTGGACGACTCGGGCAACGGCTGATGGCAGTCGTCGCCGAAGGTGTACGCAGCCGTGTCTATCTTTCGCCGACCGAGCTGCATGAAGCCACTGCGCGTCAGGCACAGCCTGAATGGAAGCCGGAAACACCGTTACCCGACGATCCGCGCAACTTCTGGACACTGAATTACGGCCTGAGCAAATTCGGCGACCTCTTCACCCCCCGCCAACTGGTCGCGCTGACCACCTTTTCCGATCTGGTGCAGGAGGCCATCGAAAAGTGCCGGCAGGACGCGTTGACCGCAGGATTGGCCGACGACGGCACCGGGCTGGATGCCGGCGGCAGTGGTGCGACGGCGTATGCGCAGGGGGTGGGGCTGTATCTGGGGTTTGCGATTGATAAGGCTACAGACTACTGGTCATCGATATGCACTTGGCACTCCAGCCGTGAGCTGATTCGAAACACATTTGGCCGGCAGGCCATTCCGATGACTTGGGACTATGCCGAGACCAACGCATTCTCTGATTCTGCAGGCAATATCAGTAGTGGTGTCGAGTGGGCCAGGAAGGTAATTGAGCTTTCACCGACTCTGGTTCCTGGGTGGGTGTTTCAAGCTGACGCCCAGTCACAGACCGTCAGCAGAAATAAAGTTGTATCCACGGACCCGCCCTACTACGACAACATTGCTTATGCCGATTTGTCGGATTTCTTCTACGTCTGGCTACGCAAGAGCCTGAAACCGATCTTCCCCGGTCTGTACGCCACCCTGGCCGTACCCAAGGCCGAGGAGCTGGTCGCCACCCCCTACCGCCACGGCAGCAAGGAAAAGGCCGAAGCCTTCTTCCTCGACGGCATGACCCGCGCCATCCACAACCTGGCTGAGCAGGCGCATCCGGCCTTCCCGGTGACGATCTACTACGCCTTCAAACAGGCAGAAACCAAGGGCGACGCGGGCACCTCCAGCACCGGGTGGGAAACCTTCCTCGACGCGGTGATCCGCGCCGGCTTCGCCCTCACCGGCACCTGGCCGATGCGCACCGAACTGGGCAACCGCATGATCGGTTCCGGCACCAACGCGCTGGCCTCCAGCATCGTCCTCGTCTGCCGCAAGCGCGACGCCGATGCCGCCACCGTCGGCCGCCGCGAGTTCCTCCGCGAGCTCAATGCCGTGCTGCCTGAGGCGCTGATGGACATGACCCGCGGCGGCATCAACAGCCCGGTGGCGCCGGTCGATCTGTCCCAGGCCATCATCGGCCCCGGCATGGCGATCTTCAGCCAGTACGGCGCGGTGCTGGAAGCCGACGGCAAGCCGATGAGCGTGCGCACCGCGCTGCAGCTCATCAACCGCTTCCTCGCCGAGGACGACTTCGACCACGACACCCAGTTCTGCCTGCACTGGTTCGAGGGCCAGGGCTGGGCTACCGGCAAGTATGGCGAGGCCGACGTGCTCGCCCGCGCCAAGGGCACCAGCGTGACTGGCCTGACGGAGGCCGGCGTGGTCGAATCCGGCAAGGGCGACCTGCGCCTGCTGAAATGGGCAGAGATGCCGCGCGACTGGAACCCGGAAACCGACACCCGCGTGCCGGTGTGGGAGGCGTTGCACCAGTTGATCCGTGCGCTCAACCAGGACGGCGAAGCCGCCGCCGGCAGCCTGCTCGCCCGCATGCCCGCCCGCGCCGAGCCCATCCGCGCGCTCGCCTACCGCCTCTACACCTTGTGCGAGCGCAAGGGCTGGGCCGAAGACGCCCGCGCCTACAACGAGTTGATCACCGCCTGGAGCGGGGTGGAGCGCGGGGCGAGCGAGGCGGGGCATGTCGGGTCGCAGGGAAACCTGGACATCTAAATGTCGGCCCCGAGCACCCCCGACACCCTGCTGCTGAACGAGCTGCGCGGCCTGATCGAACAGGCCCGTCAGCACATCGCGCAAACGGCCAACAGTGCGGTGACGATGCTGTACTGGCATGTCGGCCTGCGCATCCGCAGCGAGGTGCTCAAGAACGAGCGCGCCGAGTATGGCGAGCAGATTGTGTCGACGCTGTCGACACAATTGGTCCGCGAGTACGGCCGCAGCTTTGGCGTGCGCAGCTTGCGCCGCATGGTGCAATTTGCCGAGGTGTTCCCGGACGAGGCGGTGGTGGCATCGCTATCGCCGCACCTGAGCTGGAGCCACTTCATCGAGATCCTGCCGCTGAAAAAGCCACTGGAGCGCGAGTTCTACGCCGAGATGTGCCGCATCGAGCGCTGGAGCGTGCATACCCTGCGGGAACGCATCGGCAGCCAGCTCTACCTGCGCACGGCGCTGACCAAGCAGCCCGAAGTGCTGGTCGATGCCGAGCTCGTCAAGCTGCGCGCGGGCGGGCAGATGACGCCCGACATGGTGTTCCGCGATCCCTACATGCTGGATTTCCTGGGCCTGCCCGACGGCTACAGCGAGCGCGACCTGGAGGCCGCGATCCTGCGCGACATGGAGCGCTTTCTGCTGGAGATGGGCGCGGGCTTCACCTTCGTCGCCCGCCAGAAGCGCATCAGCGTGGGCGGTGACGATTTCTACCTCGACCTGCTTTTCTACCACCGGCACTTGCGCCGGCTGGTGGCGGTGGAGCTGAAGCTGGAGAAGTTCCAGCCCGCCCACAAGGGCCAGATGGAACTGTACCTGCGCTGGCTGGACAAGTACGACCGCGCCGCGGGCGAGGAGTCACCCATCGGTCTGATCCTGTGCGCCCAAGCCGACAGCGAACAGGTCGAACTGCTGGATCTGGGGAGCGCCAACATCCGGGTGGCCGAGTACCTGGACAAGATTCCCGACATGAAACTGCTGCGCGAGCAGTTGCACCGCTCGGTGCAGCGGGCGCGCGAACAGGTTGCACTGGGTGCGTTGCCGCCCGTGTCCGAGCCTGATGGAGAAGAATAGTGAGTCTGAAGCCGTGGCGTGAGATCGCCGTTCCGCACGAGGACGTGCTCAAGGGTACCTTCCAGCAGGCCGAGTTCGCGGCCGACCTGTCGCGCGTGCATCTGGGAACGGCGACCGCTGAGTACCAGGACCCGTCGCTGTTCTTCCAGCGCACCTTCATCACCGAAGGCATGCGCCTGCTGCTCGACTCGGTGGTCCATCGCTTGACCGGCCGCGGTGGCGATCCGGTGATCCAGTTGCAGACCGCCTTCGGTGGCGGCAAGACGCACACGATGCTGGCGGTGTATCACCTGGCCAAGGGCGAGGTGTCGGCCTCGGACATGCCCGGCATTCCGTCGATCCTGAACGCGGCCGGCGTGGTGGAGATGCCTCGGGCGCGCATCGCTGTGCTCGACGGCATCCGTCTGTCGCCCAACCAGCCGATGAAGCGCGACGGGCTGGCGGTGAACACGCTGTGGGGCGAGTTGGCTTGGCAACTCGGTGGCGCTGAGGGCTACGCCATGGTGCGTGAGGCGGACGAGTCCGGTACCTCGCCCGGCAAGGGCGTGCTCGCGGATCTGCTCGGACGTTACGCGCCGTGCGTGATCCTGATTGACGAGCTGGTGGCCTACATCCGCCAGTTCGAGGAGGGCAGGACGCTGTCGGGCGGGTCCTTCGACTCCAACCTGAGCTTCGTGCAGGCGCTCACCGAGGCGTTGAAGGCCGTGCCCACGGCGGTGTTGCTGGCCTCACTGCCCGAATCGGACAAGGAAGCCGGCAGCCAGCGCGGCGTGAAGGCGTTGGCGACGCTGTCGCACTATTTCGGGCGGGTCCAGGCGCTGTGGAAGCCGGTTTCGTCCGAAGAGGCCTTCGAGATCGTGCGTCGTCGGCTTTTCTCGAGCATCGGCGACAAGCTGGGCGCCGAGGCGGTGTGCCGCGCGTTTGCCGACTACTACATCGCCAACGCCGCCGACCTGCCGCATGAGACCCAGGAGGCGCGCTACTTCGAGCGCCTGATGCACGCCTACCCGATCCACCCCGAGGTCTTCGTGCGCCTTTACGAGGACTGGTCCTCGCTCGACAACTTCCAGCGCACCCGCGGCGTGCTGAAGCTGATGGCGAAGATCATCCACCGGCTGTGGAAGGACAACAACTCCGACCTGCTGATCATGCCCGGCAGCCTGCCGCTGTACGACGCCGACACCCGCAACGAGTCGATCTACTACCTGCCGCAGGGCTGGGACCCCGTGCTGGAGCGCGACGTCGACGGCGAGCGGGCGGAGACGACCGAGCTGGAGAGCGTGGACACCCGACTGGGCAGCGTGCAGGCGTGCCGGCGCACCGCGCGGACGATCTTCCTTGGTAGTGCGCCATCGACCGCGAACCAGATGGTGCGCGGCATCGAACTGGAGCGGGTGCTGCTGGGCTGCGTGCAGCCGGGGCAGCAGCTGGGTGTGTTCAAGGACGCGCTGCGCCGCCTCAACGACCGCCTGCATTACCTCAACTCGGGCAACAACCGCTTCTGGTTCGACACGCGGCCCAACCTGCGCCGCGAAATGGAAGACCGCAAGCGGCGCTTCCAGGACAAGGACGATGTGATCCCTGCCGTCCGCGACCGCGTGCAGCGCACCCTGGCGCCCGGGGTGTTCAGCGGGGTGCATGTGTTCACCGCCAGTGCCGACATCCCAGACGACTGGGCGCTGCGCCTGATCGTGCTGCCGCCGACGGCCGGCTACAGCCGCAGCGGCGACCAGTCGGCGATCCGCTACGCCACGGAGATACTCAAGCACCGCGGCGATCAGCCGCGCTTCAAGCAGAACCGTCTGATCTTCCTCGCCCCCGATGTCGATAGTGTGAGCCGCCTGAAGGATCAGGTGCGCTCAGTACTGGCTTGGCAGTCGATCGTCGCCGACATCAAGGAGATGAAGCTCAACCTCGACCAGTACCAAGCCCGGCAGGCAAGCCGCAGCCTGGACGACGCCAACGAGGCACTGCGCGGAATGGTGAAGGAGACCTACCGCTGGATGCTGGCCCCAGCCCAGTTCGCCGAGCGCGGCAAGGGCTTGTCCGAACTGCAATGGGAGCCCTTCCAGATCAACACCGGTGCGCAGAACCTGACGCAGGAGCTTGAACGAGTCCTGCGCGAGAACGAGCTGCTGATCACCGAGTGGGCGCCGATCCACCTGCACAACGTGCTCAAGGCTTGGTTCTGGAAGGACGGCACCGGCGAGGCTAATGCCCTCAACGTCTGGCAGCAGAGCTGCCAGCAGCTATACCTGCCGCGTCTCCGCGACGACGCCGTGTTCCACAACACGCTGGCCGCGGGTGCTGAGAGCCGGGATTTCTTCGGCTTCGCGCAGGGCAAGGAGGACGGTCGCTACCTGGGCTTCAGCTTTGCGAAGCGGACAACGCCCATTCTGGACACCGCGCTGCTCCTGATTGAACCGTCGCTCGCACAGGCCGAGGCCGAGCGCATCGCGGCCGAACGCGCGCAAGAGGCGGTTGGCGCTGCAGCGGTGACCTATCCGCTTGGCGCGCCTCCCAGTGCGCAGAAGGCTGCCGACTCGGGCGCCTCCACGCGTGTTTCCTCTACCCCAGCCGCGGCCACCACGGCGCCTCGGACACACTTCTTCGGAACGATCGACCTCGACCCCGTTATGGCGAAGCGGCAGTTCGCCGACATCATTGACGAGGTGGTGCTGAACTTCACCGCGAAGCCGGGCGTGAAGGTGAGGATCTCGATCGAGATTGAGGCTGAGAGTGATGCGGGTTTCGAGGACGGACTACAGCGCACGGTGAGGGAGAACTGCAACGTGCTGAGGTTCAAGAACGCAGAGTTTGATTAAGTGCCGTTCGGCGCTCCCTCCTGATCTTGCGAATCAGTTACTGAGGGTGCCGGACGTGCCTTGGGTTTCTGAGATCTGCATCGCCACGCGCGTTGCCGAGCTTTCGATTTGTGCAGGTCTGTCGCAGTGGCGACAGCGTAAAAGGGGCGTCGTGAATGCTGACTCTGTCATCGCCCGCAACCAAGGCGCCACATCGCGTCGGTGTGATACCGGCGCTGCTCCCTCAGGCGTTCCATCTTCCATGACGTGCCGCCGATCCGCCCAGCGGTGTCGATCTGCTTGATGCTCTGCTCGTGCTGCTCGCAGGTGGACTCCTTCCCGCTCGCCTTCGCGGGGGTGCGCGTGATCAATCCGACGGATTTGCCCTCGTCGCGTGGGGACGGCGGCGAGGACTGCGTCACCACAACCGGCGGAGGCGATACAACGCTCATGGTCCCGCCCTCCACGGCAGCCTGCTTCGTTCCACCCGGGCAAGGTTCCGCCTGGTAGAGGACGCCTTTCGGGCCCTGGCAGCGGTAGAGCCCGTTTACCGGCGGCGCTGCTTCCCGGCTGACGGCTGGGGCATTTTCCCCCTTGGGCGGGGCGAGCCGCGACCTTGCTTCGGGCGTGGTCGTGCTTGGTGCTACGTTTTTCAACTGCGGGACCGTGCGCTGCGCGTCCCACCACAGCAAGGCTCCTACGGTGCAGCTCACGAGCACCGTCAGCACGAGGGCCAGCATGTTGCTCTTCATCTTCATGACATTTCTTACCGAGTCCGAAACGCTCTCGTTCCTTTCGCAGCTTCGAGCAACGACGGGTCGCCCTGTCCAGACCAACGGCCAATTCGAGTGGCCGCGAGTAGGGCTTGCCACAGACGAGCATGTGACAAAGGTAATCGCTGCCATCAAGCACCGATTGCCTGGCTGACGCATCGCAAGCAGGCCAGTGTGGTAAGGACGCTGATCCGCTAGCTTGAAAAGATTGTTGAACTGATTTTTTGCGCGATCGGGAAACCGACGATTCTCGACCGTTTGCGATGGATGTCCGATGCTTACCCTTGTTGCTCCTTGGTCGGCCTGCCACTTGGCCTCACTGAGGAGGTCCCGCTGAAAAAGCTGCTTCAGCGCTGAAAGAACTGAGGGCGCCCACGTTTCCGCCGGCGCCCTCTGGCTCTCGTGTGGCAGTAGGTCAATTTCAACGTTCTTGAGAAATCTATTTCACCGATGTGAGAAAAATTTCAGAACGAGTGAGAACCTACAGGTAGCTTGAAATCACACATCAATATTCTGCGCATACAGCGCATTACCCTCGATGAACGCCCTTCTCGGCTCCACGTTATCCCCCATCAGCGTGGTGAAGATCTCGTCGGCGGCGATGGCGTCGTCGATCTGCACGCGCAGCAGGCGGCGCACGGCGGGGTCCATGGTGGTTTCCCACAGCTGCTCGGGGTTCATCTCGCCCAGGCCCTTGTAGCGCTGCTTGCTGATGCCGCGCTCGACGTCGGCGAGCATCCACTTGATGGCGTCGGCGAAGCGGCTGACGGTCTGGCGCTTTTCGCCGCGGCGGATCTCGGCGCCGGGGCCGATGAGGCCGCTGATGGCTTCGGCGGCGTTGCGGATGGCGCGGTAGTCGCCGGAGACCAGGAAGTCGTGCTCGACCCAGCCGAACTTGCGGTTGCCGTGGTGCAGGCGCTCGATGGTGAGACGCCAGGCTTCGGATTCGTCGTGGTACTCGGCGTAGATCTGCAGGCCTTCGGGCAGGTGGGGCTGGATGCGTTCGGCCGAGGCGCGGGCGGCGGCCTCGTCGTCGAGGCTGACCTCGATGTCGTGCGCCAGCATGACCTGCAGCACTTCGGGGTCGATGTAGCTGGCCAGGCGGCGGGTGACGGCTTCGGCGAGCAGGTAGGTGCGTGCCAGGCCACCGAGGGCCTCGTCGCCGATGGCTTCCGCACCTTCACGCGGTACGAGCACCGCGCCGTCGAGGGCGAGGCGCAGCAGGTGGTTCGACAGCTCGTTGTCGTCCTTGATGTACATCTCGCTCTTGCCGTGCTTGATCTTGTACAGCGGCGGCTGGGCGATGTAGATGTGGCCGCGCTCGACCAGCTCGGGCATCTGGCGGTAGAAGAAGGTGAGCAGCAGGGTGCGGATGTGGGCGCCGTCGACGTCGGCGTCGGTCATCAGGATGATGCGGTGGTAGCGCAGCTTCTCGGGCTTGTAGTCGTCCTTGCCGATGCTGGTGCCGAGCGCGGTGATCAGGGTGGCGATCTCCTGGCTCTGCAGCAGCTTGTCGAAGCGCGCCTTCTCGACGTTGAGGATCTTGCCCTTGAGCGGCAGGATGGCCTGGAACTTGCGATCGCGGCCTTGCTTGGCCGAACCGCCTGCGGAGTCGCCCTCGACGAGGTAGAGCTCGCACAGCGCGGGGTCCTTCTCCTGGCAATCGGCGAGCTTGCCGGGCAGGCCGACGCCGTCGAGCACGCCCTTGCGGCGCGTCATCTCGCGCGCCTTGCGGGCGGCGTCGCGCGCGCGCGCGGCCTCGACGATCTTGTTGCAGATGGTCTTGGCGTCGATCGGGTTTTCGAGCAGGAAGTCGCCGAGCTTGCTGGCGACGACTTCTTCCACCGCCGGGCGGGCTTCCGACGACACCAGCTTCATCTTGGTCTGGCTGGCGAACTTGGGGTCGGGCATCTTGACCGACAGCACGCAGGCCAGGCCTTCGCGCATGTCGTCACCGGTGATGTCGACCTTGGCCTTCTTGGCGATCTCGTTTTCTTCGATGTACTTGTTGATGACGCGCGTCATCGCCGCGCGCAGGCCGGTGAGGTGGGTGCCGCCGTCGGCCTGCGGGATGTTGTTGGTGTAGCACAGCACCTGTTCCTGGTAGCTGTCGTTCCACTGCATGGCGACTTCGACCGAGAGTTCGGCTTCGTGGCCCTGGCCGGTGGGGATGCGGGTGGTGCCGGTGGCGTAGAAGACGTTGGGGTGCAGCACCGTCTTGGCGCGGTTGATGTACTCGACGAAGCCCTTCACGCCGCCGGCGAAGGCGAAGTCCTCTTCCTTGCCGGTGCGCTGGTCGATGAGGCGGATCTTGACGCCGTTGTTGAGGAAGGAGAGCTCGCGCAGGCGCTTGGCGAGGATGTCGTAGTGGTACTCGACGGTGCCGAAGATCTCGTCGTCGGCGAGGTAGTGCACCTTGGTGCCGCGCTTGGTGGTCTCGCCGATGACGCGCGCCGGGCTGACCTCGACGCCGTCGACGAGCTCGATGACGCGGTTCTGCGGCTTGCCGCGCTCGAATTCGAGCAGGTGGCGCTTGCCGTCGCGCGCCACGGTGACGTGCATCCACTTCGACAGCGCGTTGACGCAGGACACGCCCACGCCGTGCAGGCCGCCGGACACCTTGTAGCTGTTCTGGTTGAACTTGCCGCCGGCGTGCAGCACGCACATGACGATCTCGGCCGCGCTGCGCTTGGGTTCGTGCTTGTCGTCCATCTTGACGCCGACCGGGATGCCGCGGCCGTTGTCGGTGACCGAGATCGAGTTGTCGGCGTGGATGGTGATGACGATGTCGTCGCAGTGGCCGGCCAGGGCCTCGTCGATGGAGTTGTCGACGACTTCGAACACCATGTGGTGCAGGCCGGTGCCGTCGGAGGTGTCGCCGATGTACATGCCTGGGCGCTTGCGCACGGCCTCCAGCCCTTCGAGCTGCTGGATGCTGGATTCGTCGTAGTCGTTGCCCGCTTGCGGGGCCGGCATGTTTTGCGGTTCGGACATGGTCATCTCGGTGATTCGTAAAGAACGGGGTGCTGCGGTGGAGCGTGGCGCAAGGTGTTGCGGGTGCCTGTAGGGGCGGCGCGGGCTGCGAGCTTGCTGCGGTGGTCCGTGGGTTGTCTGGGCCTGGCGCACAAAGGCTCGCGGCTGGCGCCGCTCCTACAAGGGGGTCAGATGCGCATCGGCATTACGACGTACTTGAACTTGTCGTTGCCCGGGAGGGTGATCAGGGCGCTGGAGTTGCCGTCGTTGAAGCGCCAGTCCACGGTCTCGGACGAGAGGTTGTTGAGCACGTCGAGCAGGTAGGTGACGTTGAAGCCGATGTCGAGCTTGTCACCCTGGTAGTCGATCTCGAGCTCGTCCATGGCCTCTTCCTGCTCGGCGTTGGTGGAGACGATCTTGAGGATGCCGTCTTCGAGCACCATGCGCACGCCGCGGAACTTCTCGTTGGTGAGGATGGCTGCACGCTGCAGGGCGCCGAGCAGGGGCTGGCGGGCGAAGCTGATGAGCTTGGGGTGGGCCTGCGGGATGACGCGCTCGTAGTCGGGGAACTTGCCGTCGATGAGCTTGGTGACGAGTTCGATGGGGCCGAAGCGGAAGACGGCCTGGTTGCCGGCGAGCACGATCTCGAGCGGGTCGTCGTTGTCGGCGAGCTGGCGGGCGAGTTCGAGCACGGTCTTGCGCGGCAGGATGGCTTCGTAGCGCTGCGCGTGTTCAGAACCGAGCGGCGCGTCGAGGTCGGACGCGGCGTAGGCGAGACGGTGGCCGTCGGTGGCAACCATGCGTAGTTCGCCGCCGTCGGCAATGATGAGGAGGCCGTTGAGGTAGTAGCGGATGTCCTGCTGCGCCATGGCGTACGAGACCTGGGCGAGCTGGCGCTTGAAGGCGCGCTGGCTGATCGACAGGCGCGCGGTGGCGTCGGTGGGCGGGTTGAGGCTGGGGTAGTCGGCGGCGGGCAGGGTCTGCAGCTGGAAGCGGCTGCGCCCGGCCTTTACCGTGAGGCGCTTGTCGTCGAGCGTGAGGCTGATCTCGGCCGAGTCGGGCAGGGCGCGCAGGATGTCCTGCAGCTTGCGTGCGCCGACGGTGATGGCGGCGTCTTCGCCGCCGATGTGGCCGCCGGTGGTGGTGCGGATCTGGATCTCGATGTCGGTGGCGAGCATGGTGAGCTGGTCGCCATGCTTCTCGATCAGCACGTTGGACAGGATCGGCAGCGTGTGGCGCTTTTCGACGATGCCGGCAACCGACTGCAGCGGGGCCAGGAGCGCATCGCGGGTGGTGGTGAGCAGGAGCATGGCGTCAGATCAGGTCGTTGGGTTGATCGGAGGTGTCGGGTGTGTGCTCAGCCCCGCAGGACCTGGGTGAGCACGTGAACGTCGTGGTTGAGCTGAGCGTCGCCGAGGCGAAGCTCGGTGATGGTGCGGCAGGCGTGCAGCACGGTGGTGTGGTCGCGGCCGCCGAAGGCTTCGCCGATGGCCGGCAGCGACATCGGCGTGAGCTCCTTGGCCAGCCACATCGCCACCTGGCGCGGGCGTGCGATCACGCGCGTGCGCTTCTTGGAGTGCATGTCGGCGACCTTGATCTTGTAGTAGTCGGCGACGGTCTTCTGGATGTGCTCGATCGACAACTGACGGTTGTGCGCGTGCAGCAGGTCCTTGAGCGCCTCCTTGGCGACCTCCAGGCCGATCTGGCGGCCGTGGAAGCGGGCGTAGGCGACCACCTTGTTGAGTGCGCCCTCGAGCTCGCGCACGTTCGAGCGCAGGTTCTTGGCGATCAGGAAGGCGACGTCGTCGTCGACCAGCACGCGCAGCGCCTCGGCCTTTTTCTTGAGGATGGCGACGCGCATCTCCAGCTCGGGCGGCTCGATCTGCACGGTCAGACCCCAGTCGAAGCGGGAAATGAGGCGGTCTTCCAGGCCCTGGATGTCCTTGGGGTAGGTGTCGCAGGTGATGACGATCTGCTTGCGCGCTTCGGTGAGGGCGTTGAAGGCGTGGAAGAACTCTTCCTGAGTCCGGTTCTTGTTGTTGAAGAACTGGATGTCGTCGATGATCAGCATGTCGAGCGAACGGTAGTAGCGCTTGAAGGCGTCGAAGCTCTTCTGCTGATAGGCGCGCACCACGTCGGCGTAGTAGTCCTCGACGTGCACGTAGCGGATGACCGCGCGCGGGTTGTGACGGAACACCGCGTTGCCGATGGCGTGTACGAGGTGGGTCTTGCCGAGGCCGACGCCGCCGTAAACAAACAGCGGGTTGTAGGACGTGCCCGGGTTCTGCGACACCTGCATGGCGGCGGCGCGGGCGAGGTCGTTGGCGCGGCCGGTGACCAGGGTGTCGAAGGTGAAGTCCGGGTTGAGCCGGGTCTTGTCGTAGGCCAGTTCGAGGCCGCTGGCGGGCTCGGTGTCGCGGGTGCCGGTCGCGTTCGCGACGCTGCGGCGGCGCACGGCCGTTGCTGTGTCGGACGCCGTATTGTCGATGGGCGCCGGTTCGGCTGCTGGCGTGCTTGCCGTGGTGTCCGCGCTGGCCTGGCTAGCGCCGGCCGGAGGCGTTGCGACGCTGGCTGCGGGGCTTGTCGACGGGCTGCGCTTGGCCGGGGCGCTGCCTGCCGGCGGGAGCTGGAGTTCGATCTGGACCGGGACCCCCGCATGCTCTTCGCCCAGCTCCTGGATGCGGCGCAGGTAGCGCTCGCGCACCCACTGCAGCACGAAGCGGTTGGGCGCAATCAGCGTCCATGCGCTGCCGTCACCAAGTTCGGCCCGCAGGGTCTTGATCCAGATGTTGAATTGCTGCTGGGGCAGCTCCTGTTCAAGGCGCAACAGGCAGAAGGACCAGAGATCTTGAGTCACGGAGGCGCGATGGGTAATGGCGAGCTTGCAGTTGAAGACGAAAATACCGGTACCGTACCGCGGGTTTGCGGTGCCGGAAGGCGGCGTGGGCGGGGTGTCGTGCCAGCTTGCGCTCTTGCGGCGGCATTGTTGGGCCCGGGTGCTGAGGCTACCCGGAGGCACGCGAAGAGCTGTATTCTAAACCCGCAAGAGCGACTTATCCACAGGCTGGGTCAAAAATTCTTATTGACAAACATGGGATTATCCATTTAACTCTCGCGTTTGACCTAACACTGGCAGTCCGATCATGAAACGCACTTATCAGCCCTCCGTCGTCCGTCGCAAGCGCACCCACGGCTTCCTGGTCCGCATGAAGACCCGTGGCGGCCGTGCGGTCATCCGCGCACGTCGTGCCAAGGGCCGTCATCGCCTCGCCGTCTGAGGTGACGTTGCCCACGGGCGCTGACCAGGGTTTCCGCAGCGCTCACAGATTGCACAAAACGGATGAGTATTCATCCGTTTTTGCTTTTCGGCGGGCGTTGCGCGGCCGCTTCTACATGCTCCACTACCGGCCCAGCGAGCTCGACACGGCGCGCCTCGGCGTGGTGGTCGCCAAGAAGCTGGCCAAGCGTGCGAATGTGCGCAACCTGGTCAAGCGTATTGCGCGCGAAACCTTCAGGCGTCATCGTGAAGGTCTGCCTGCGATGGATCTCGTCGTCAGGCTGCATGCGCCGGTGGCCAAGGCCACCCGTGCGGAACTGAACCTTGACCTGCTCGCTCTGCTGCAAAGGCTGCCCCGGCAATGAAGACCCTGATGATCGCCCTGCTGCGCTTCTACCGCTACGCGATCAGCCCGATGCTGGGGCGCAATTGCCGTTTTCATCCCACTTGTTCCGAGTACGCGATCGAGGCGATCCAGCGTCACGGCGCGCTGCGCGGCGGCTGGCTGGCCGCACGGCGGGTGGGACGCTGTCACCCCTTCAATCCGGGCGGGTATGATCCCGTTCCCTGACCTGAGACAGACCGATTCCGATGGATCAACGCCGCCTACTCCTCTTCCTGGTTTTCTCCTTCGCCCTCGTCATGCTGTGGGATGGCTGGATCAAGCATAACCAGCCCGCACCCACGGTGCAGCAGGCCGCCGCAGGCGCGGCCGCGCCGACGGACGGTTCGGTGCCGACGCCCTCGGCAAACCTCGGTGTCGGGCAGGCGGCTGTGCCTGGCGAGCAGCAGGCTACGGCTGCCGCGGCGGCGGTTGCCCGCACGGTGGTCGAGACCGACTTGCTGCGTGCGCAGGTCTCCGCGCAGGGTGGCGCCATCGTTCGCCTCGAGCTCAAGCAGCATCGCGCGAGCGCGAAGAGCGAAGACAGCTTCGTGCTGCTCGACGATGGCTCGCGCCACCAGTACGCAGCGCAGGCAGGCCTGATCGGTGACGGCCTGCCCAACCATCGCACGATGTTCGAGCTGCCTGCGAGCGAACTGGTGCTCAAGGATGGCGAAGACCGCGTCGAGCTGCGACTGCGCGCGCCCGAGCAGAACGGCGTGCAGGTCACCAAGGTGATGACCTTCCATCGCGGTAGCTACCTGATCGACGTGGCCTACGAGATCGTCAACGAGAGTGGTCAGCCGATCTCGCCGCATGCGTATTTCCAGCTCACCCGCGACGGCAATCCGGCCGAGCAGGTCGAGGCCTTTGGCGTGCATACCTTCACCGGGCCGGCTTTCTACACCGACCTCGGCAAGTTCCAGAAGGTGGACTTCGACGACATCGCCAGCGGCAAGGCCAAGTTGCCGGCGGCCACTGCCGATGGCTGGGTGGCGATGGTGCAGCATTACTTCGTCAGCGCCTGGTTGCCCGAGCAGGGCGTGCAGCGCGAGTACTTCGCGCGTTCGATCGGTGGCGGTCTGTACTCGGCGGGCCTCATCGTACCGGTGGCCAGTATCGAGCCGGGCGCCACGGCGACGATCGGTTCGCGTCTGTATTCCGGGCCGCAGGAGCAGGACAAGCTCGAGAGCATCGCCCCCGGGCTCGACCTGGTGGTGGACTACGGCTGGCTGACTGTGATCGCGGCGCCGCTGTTCTGGGTGCTGTCGTGGTTCCATAGCCTGACCGGCAACTGGGGCTGGGCGATCATCCTGGTCACGGTGGCGATCAAGCTGGTGTTCTTCCCGCTGTCGGCAGCCAGCTACAAGTCGATGGCGAAGATGCGCGTGCTCGGTCCGCGCCTGCAGCGCATGAAGGAGCTGTACGGTAACGACAAGGCCAAGATGCAGCAGGAGATGATGAATCTCTACCGCACCGAGAAGATCAACCCGCTTGGCGGTTGCCTGCCGATCCTGGTTCAGATCCCGGTGTTCATCGCGCTCTACTGGGTGTTGCTGGGCAGCGTCGAGATGCGGCACGCACCCTGGCTGGGCTGGATCACCGATCTGTCGTCGAAGGATCCGTACTTCATCCTGCCGATCATCATGGGCGCGTCCATGCTGGTCCAGATGAAGCTCAACCCCACGCCGCCGGACCCGATCCAGGCCAAGGTGATGATGGCGATGCCGATCATCTTCACCTTCATGTTCATGTGGTTCCCGTCCGGCCTGGTGCTGTACTGGGTTGTGAACAACCTGTTGTCGATCGCCCAGCAGTGGCAGATCACGCGGATGATCGAGAGTGGAAAGGCTGCCGCCAAGAGCGCCTGACACCATCGCCGCAGTCGCGACGGCGCCGGGCCGCGGTGGCATCGGCGTCGTTCGTGTCTCGGGCTCGGGCCTGCTGGGGTTTGCGCAGGCCTTGTGCGGTCGCCAGCCGCAACCCCGGCTGGCGCAGTTTTCCCGCTTTGTCGATGGCGAAGGTCGGCCGATCGACGAGGGTATCCTGCTCTACTTCCCCGCTCCTGCCTCGTTCACGGGCGAGGACGTTCTCGAACTGCAGGGCCATGGTGGCCCGGTGGTCATGCAGCTGCTGCTTGAGCGCTGCCTGGGGCTGGGTGCACGTCTTGCCGAGCCGGGGGAGTTCACCCGCAGGGCCTTCCTGAACGGCAAGTTGGACCTCGCCCAAGCGGAGGGGGTGGCGGACCTGATCGAGGCGTCGACTGCGGCGGCGGCGCGTTCTGCGGTCCGCTCGCTGTCCGGGCGCTTCTCGGAAGAAGTGCATCGTATCGTCGATCGTCTGGTCGATCTGCGCATGCTGGTCGAGGCGACGCTGGATTTTCCCGAGGAAGAGATCGAGTTTCTCGAGCGTGCGCGCGCAATGCCACGGCTCGAGGGTGTTCGTGGCGAGCTCGAAGCGCTGCTCGATCGTGCGGGGCAGGGCGCATTGCTGCGCAGCGGGCTGAATGTCGTGCTCGTCGGTGCACCGAACGTCGGCAAGTCGAGCCTGCTCAACCAGCTCGCGGGTGAGGAGCGTGCGATTGTCACCGACATCGCCGGTACGACCCGTGATGCGCTGCGCGAGACCATTCAGATCGAGGGTATCCCGCTCCACGTCATCGACACTGCAGGCTTGCGTGACACGGCCGATACGGTCGAGCGTCTGGGCATCGAGCGTACTTGGCGGGAGATCGAGCGTGCGGACGTGATCGTGCGTCTTGTCGATGCCAGCGTGTCGGCGACTGCAGACGATGAGCTCGCTGGCCGCTTGCCTGGCGGGGTTGAGCGCATCACGGTGGTTAACAAGATCGACCTGGTGTCGGCGGCTGCTGGCCGTGAGGAGCAGGCGGGGCAGGTCACGGTCCGCGTTTCGGCGCGAACGGGCGAGGGCGTCGATCTGCTGCGCGCCGAGTTGCTGCGGGTCGCGGGTTGGCACGCGCATGGAGAGGATGTCGTGCTCGCGCGCGAGCGCCACCTCCAGGCCTTGCGCATGGCGCTCGGGCACGTGTGCGCGGCGGGTGAGCAGCTTGCAGCGCTCGAGTTGTTTGCGGAAGAGCTGCGCCTTGCGCAGGAGCGCCTGGGTGAGATCACGGGCGAGTTCGGCGCAGATGATCTGCTGGGCGAGATCTTCTCGCGCTTCTGTATCGGCAAGTAGGGTTCCCCGGATTGCCCGTCCGCATCGGTACGAGCCGCTGCGGATGTTTCACGTGAAACGTCCCGATGGAAATCGAATTCCTCTTCCTGGCCCTGGGGCTTGCCGCATTGTTCGCCGGATTCGTGGATTCCGTCGTGGGTGGCGGCGGGCTGATTCAGCTGCCTGCGCTGTTCACGGCGCTGCCCAACGCGTTGCCGGCAACCCTGTTCGGTACCAACAAACTTGCCAGCATCGTCGGTACGACAAGCGCTGCGATCCAGTACGGGCGCCGCGTGAGCATACCCTGGCGGGTCGCGCTGCCTGGCGCTGCCGCCGCGTTGGTCGGGTCGTGGTACGGCGCCAAGGCGGTTGCCTACCTGGATCCGGCGATCCTGCGCCCGCTCATCCTCGTGCTGCTCGTCGCCGTAGCCGCCTACACCTTCATCCGCAAGGATCTTGGTGCGGTCTCGGCGGAGCCCGCTCATGGTGCCCGTTCGGCGCTGCTTGCAGCGACGATTGGCGCTGTGATCGGCTTCTACGACGGCTTCTTTGGTCCTGGAACGGGGAGCTTTCTGATCTTCCTGTTCATCCGCTTCCTGGGCATGGATTTTCTGCGGGCATCCGTTACCGCCAAGATTCTCAATGTCGCAACCAATGCAGCGGCGATCTCCTTCTTCGTGGGTAATGTCGAGCTGCTGTGGAAACTGGCCGCAGTGATGGCGGTGTGCAACCTTGCGGGGGCTTTGCTTGGGTCGCGTATGGCCCTGAAGCACGGCGTCGTGTTCGTGAGGAAGATGTTCCTGGCCGTGGTTACGGTGCTGATCGCACGCCTGGCCTACGACACCTTCCTGCGCTGAGCCTCGCTGTGTTTCACGTGGAACATGCGGGCACCCTGAGGCAGCCAGGGGCGGGGTGGGCGAGGGCACGCCGGAGCGCTGGGAATATTTGCAAAAATATTACCTTAGCCCCGCATGATAAAATCCTCAGCTTCAGTCACCTGTACAACAAGACCGAGGACATGAACGGACTGCATCTCATCGCTGACATCTACCGCTGCAGATCTTCTGCTGGATTGCTGACCGAACGCGCCGAGCTTGAGGCTTTGTGCGTGGAAGGCTGCCGTAATGCGGGCCTGACACCGCTGGGCGCCTACTTCTATCAGTTTCTGGACGAGCAGGGCGACGCTGCCGGGGTGACCGGTACCGTCGTGCTCGCGGAGTCGCACCTTGCCATCCATACCTGGCCGGAAACTGGCGATGTGACACTCGATGTTTACGTGTGCAATTTTTCGCGTGACAACAGCGGTCGCGCTCGCCAGGTGTTCGCTGCCGTGATCGATGCGCTCGCGCCTGAGGAAATCGTCAGTCACGAGGTTGTCCGCGGTCGTCTCGAGCAGGGTGTCACCTCGTGAGCGTGCATGTGGAAGGGTGGCCGCCGGAGCTCATTCCTGAGTTTCTGTGCGACGACGCCGGCTATTTTCTGAAGGCAGGCCGGCTGCTCGAGCGAGGCCATTCGGAATGGCAGTCCTACGAAGTCTGGGACACGCCCCGGTTTGGGCGCCTGTTCCGCCTCGATGGCTGCTTCATGACTTCGGAGCGCGATGAGTTCTACTACCACGAGAACCTGATCCATGTGCCGGGGCTCGCTCACGCGGGCTTGCGTCGAGCCCTCGTCATCGGTGGCGGGGACGGCGGCTCGGCAGAAGAATTGCTCAAGTACCCGTCGATCGACAAGGTTGTGATTGCCGAACTCGACGCCAAGGTGATCGACATCTCCCGCCGCCATCTCCAGGCCGTTCACCACGGCGCCCTGGACGATCCGCGTGTCGATATCCGTATTGGCGACGGCATGAAGTACGTGCTCGAGGACGCGCCTGCAGCCGGCGATCGCTACGACATCGTGGTGCTCGATCTGACGGATCCGGTCGGTCCTGCCGAGGCGCTCTATTCCGAGGCCTTCTTCCGCGCCTGTCGTGAGCTGCTCACGCCCGGGGGTGCCCTGAGCTTGCATATCGGCACACCGGTCTTCCAGCCGGAGCGGGTGCGCCTGTTGATCGAGCGTCTGCGTGCCGTGTTTGCCTGCGTGCGCCCCTATTTCCTGTACATTCCGCTTTACGGCAGCCTGTGGGGCCTGGCCTGTGCCTCCGATACCCTCGATCCGCTGAGCTTGAGCGAGGAAGAGGTCGAGCGCGTGATTGCCACGCGCGGCATCAGCCGGCTCCAGCATCTGAACGGGGCTGTCTATCGGGCCCAGTTTGCCCTGCCCAATCACCTGCGCGCCTTGCTGGCCTGAGCCATGGGGCGCGTGTCCCGCGTCCACTCCCGTATTCCAGATCGTGACCTCTCCGCCCAGAAATCAGCGCCCTTCGCGCTCCTCCGCGCCGGGCGCGCGCAATCGCAGACCGCCTCAAGACGCTTCCGCTGCCGTTCGGACCACCCTTGCCGATGACAGCCTTGCCATGGCCTTGGCGCGTGCAGCCGAGCTTGTTGGCGCAGTGCTTGGTGGCGGCAACCTTACCGAAGCGTTCGAGCACATGCTTGCCACCCATCCGGGGTGGCCGGATGCAACCCGGGGCGCGGTGCGCGACCTGGCCTGGTCCACGCTGCGTGATTTTCGCCGTAGCGGCGTCGTGCTCGATCGTCTCCTGCACACGCCACCTGCGCCGGCCATCCATGGCCTGCTGCTGGTTGCGCTCACACGTCTGCGCCAGCGGCCCGAGCAGGCGCACACCGTCGTCGACCAGGCGGTCCAGGCCGCACTCGAGTTGATGCCCGGGCTCAAGAACATGGTCAACGGCGTGTTGCGCAACGCCCTCCGCCAGCGTGATCAGTGGGCGTCCTGGGCCGAGGCCGATGAGGAGGCCCGGCTCGGCTTTCCGCGCTGGTGGATCGCCCGCCTGCGTGCCTCGGCCGGTGAGAGTTGGGAGGCGGCGCTTGCAGCCGGCAACCAGCGTCCGCCCATGGCCATCCGTGTGAATACGCGCAGGACGACGATCGACGCTGTGCTGGCAGGGCTCGAAGGCGCCGGGCTGGTCGTACGCCGGCTCGATAACGATGCGCTCCTGCTCGATCGCCCCGTGCCCGTAGGCCGCCTGCCCGGGTTCTCCGACGGCCTGCTTTCGGTGCAGGATGCGGGCGCACAGTGGGCGGCACGGCTGCTTGCGCCGCTTGCGGGCGAGCGTGTGCTGGATGCCTGCGCGGCCCCCGGCGGGAAGACGGCGCATCTGCTGGAGTGCGCTGACGTCGAGCTGCTCGCGCTCGAGCTCGACTCGCTGCGTGCACAGCGTGTCGACAGCAATCTGGCGCGGCTGGGCCTGACTGCCCGCGTACAGGTTGCCGATTGCCGGCGTGTCGAGCGCTGGTGGGATGGACGCCCCTTCGATCGTATCCTGGCCGATGTGCCGTGTTCTGCGTCTGGCGTTGCGCGCAGGCATCCCGACATCAAGTGGCTGCGCCGGGAGACCGACATCGCGCAGTTCGCCGCACAGCAAGCGGAGATCCTCGATGCGCTTTGGCAGACGCTGGCCCCGGGTGGCACAATGCTCTACGTCACCTGCTCGGTTTTCGATGAAGAGAACGCCGGGCAGATTGCCCGTTTCTGCGCCCTGCATGCCGATGCCGAACGTGTCCCGGTTTGCGGGGAGCCCGACCTGAAGCTGTTGCCCAATGCCGAACATGACGGCTTCTACTACGCGCTCCTTCGCAAGCAGGCCTGAACGCCTGCTGCGTACGATCGTATTTGCCCTGCTTAGCGTCATCGTCGTGTTCGCGCATGCGGACTCGAGCGAGATCCGCAACGCAGAGATCGTGCGTGGCGATTCGGGCTATGTCCTCAACGCCGATATCGACATCGAGCTCAACCCTCGACTCGTCGATGCCGTTTCGCGTGGCGTGTCGCTGTACTTCACCACTCAGTTGCTCATCGAGCGCCCGCGCTGGTACTGGCTCAATCAGGTCGTGGTCGATCGCAGTCTGGATTACCGGCTGCACTACCACGCCATTACGCGCAGCTACCGGTTGTCGATCGGCAGCTTCCACCAGAGCTTCGACAGCCTCGAGGCGGCGGTGATGACCATGCAGCGTGTGCGCAACTGGCAGGTCGCCGACTTCGACACCCTCGAAGCGGGGCAGTCTCACCAAGCCTCACTGCGTTTTCGACTCGACACCAGCCAGCTGCCCAAGCCCTTCCAGGTGACCGCGATCGGCAGCCGTGACTGGAGCCTGGGCACCGACTGGTTGCGCTGGACCTTCCTGCCCGGAGCGCCGGGGTTCCAATGAAACGCGCCTATCTCGTCATCGTTGCTGCCCTTGCCGGAATCTCCTTGTTCCTGCTGGCCTCGGCGAGCGCGAATACCGAGCTCTTTGCAGGCAGCTATCCGTTCCTGCTTGCGCTCAACGGCGCGGTGGTCGTTGCGATGGCTGCCCTCGTCGGCATTCAGCTGCGCCAGCTGTGGCGCGAGTACCGCCGCCGTGAGTTCGGCTCGCGGCTCAAGATGCGCCTGGTGCTGATGTTTGCGCTCATGGGCGTGGTGCCCGGCGTGCTCGTGTATGGCGTGTCCTTGCAGTTCGTCGTACGCAGCATCGAGTCGTGGTTCGACGTACGCGTCGATTCGGCGCTGGAGGGTGGCATTGCGTTGGGCCAGAGCGCCTTCGACTACCTCGTCAGCCAGGTGCGCGACAAGGCTGACGACATGGTGCTCGAACTCGAGGTTGCCAGCGCAGGAGCGGGGTCGGCCGCCCTGCTCAACCGCCTGCGCGAGCAGAGCGGCATCAGCAGCGCAACCATCATCAGCGCCAATGGCCAGGTGGTGGCGACGGCGGCCGACCAGAGTCATGGCCTCATCCCCGACCTGCCGTCGGTCGCCGAACTGCGCCAGGCCCGCCAGTCGCGCCATTTCCAGAGTGTCGACAGTCGCCCCGACGGACGTCTGGTGATTCGCGTCGTCACCCCCATCCCGCTGCGCACGCTGGCGGGTGAGCCCAATCTGCTGATGCTCCTTCAACCGGTACCGGAGTCATTCGGGCGCAGCGCCGAGGCTGTCCAGGAGGCCTATCGTGACTATCAGCAGCTCACCCTCGGGCGCAGCGGGCTCAAGCGCATCTACACCATCACGCTCAGCCTCACGCTGCTGCTCGCGCTGCTGACCGCACTCGCGGTCGCCTTCTTCATCGCCCGCCGGCTGGCGGCGCCTCTGCTCATCCTGGCCGAGGGCACACAGGCGGTGGCACAAGGCGACTTCAGCCCGCGCCAGGCCCTGCCGGCCAACGACGAACTGGGCGTGCTGACGCAGTCCTTCAACCGCATGACGCGGCAACTGCAGGATGCACGCGGCGCGGCCGAGCGTAGCCGTGCCGAGGTCGAAGCCGCCCGCGCTTACCTCGAGAGCGTGCTGGCCCACCTGTCCACCGGTGTGCTTGCCTTCTCGGTGGACGGCCAGCTGCGTGCGGCCAACCATGGTGCGCTGCAGATCCTGGCCGACGACCTTGCCGGGTTCGAGGATCTCGCGTTGGAGGACTGGCCTCGCCTCGACCTCTTCCGTGACACCTTGGTCGAGGGCTTCGCCAACAACGAGGGTGACTGGCAGACCCAGATCGACCTGCCGGTGAAGGACAGCTCGCCGCTCAGCCTGCTGATCCACGGCTCGCGTCTGCCTGCGGTCGGCGGCGGCGGGTTGGTCGTCGTCTTCGACGACATCTCCAGCCTGGTTGCGGCGCAACGCACCGCCGCCTGGGCCGAGGTGGCGCGCCGACTCGCGCACGAGATCAAGAACCCGCTGACGCCGATCCAGCTCTCCGCCGAGCGCCTTGCCTTCAAGCTGGCGGACCGCTTGGACGACAGCGGGCGAGAGATGCTCGAGCGCGCAACGACGACCATCGTCAACCAGGTCGAGGCGATGAAGAACCTGGTCAATGCCTTCCGCGACTATGCGCGCCTGCCTGCGCCGAAGCTGGCGGCGGTCGATCTGAATGCGCTGATCCGGGAGGTGCTGCACCTGTACGAAAGCTCCGCCGTGCGTGTGCGCACCGAACTCGCCACCGGTCTGCCGCCGGTCATGGGTGACAGCACCCAGCTAAGGCAGGTGATCCACAATATGCTGCAGAATGCGCAGGACGCGGTGACGGGCGTTGATGATGGCGAGGTGCGTGTGCTGACGCGCCGTGACGGCGAACGGGTTGTGCTGCTGTTCCGTGACAGCGGGCCCGGCTTTCCGGCTGAAGTGCTCGCCCGCGCCTTCGAGCCCTACTTCACGACCAAGTCGCGTGGCACCGGACTGGGTCTGGCGATCGTGAAGAAGATCGTCGATGAGCATGGCGGCGACGTGCGCCTGAGCAACCTCGAGGGCGGCGGTGCAGAGGTCCGCATCCGCTTGCGCCTGGCTGAAAACAAACAAGCTTGACGAAGACAATGGCAAAGATACTCATCGTTGACGACGAAATCGGAATCCGCGAACTGCTCTCCGAAATCCTGCGCGACGAAGGCCACGACATCCTGCTCGCCGAGAATGCCGCCGCTGCGCGTGCGGCGCGCAATGCGTTGCGGCCCGACATGGTGCTGCTGGACATCTGGATGCCGGACACCGATGGCATTACCCTGCTCAAGGAGTGGGCGGCCAACGGCCAGCTCAACATGCCGGTGGTGATGATGTCCGGCCATGGCACGATCGATACGGCGGTCGAGGCGACACGTATCGGTGCGATCGACTATCTCGAAAAGCCGATCGCACTGCAGAAGCTGCTTGCTGCGGTCAAGCGTGGGCTGCAACGGCCGCAAGCCCCGGGGGCGCCCGCTCCCTTGACCCTGTCGGCGTTCACGCGCTCGGTGCCGCTGCGCGAGCTCAAGCGCCGGGTCGAGCAGATATCCGGTAGTTCGCGCGTGCTGTTGCTACGCGTCGGCAGCGGCAGCCTTGCCGAACTCGTTGCCCGCAGTGTGCAGCCGGGCAATGCCCCCTGGCTGGACCTGGGCGCTGTCAGCGCGCCGCTCGACCTGAGCCAGCTGCAGGCTACCCAGGGCGGCGTCCTGTTCGTGTCCGAGCTTGCCCGTCTGTCGCGTGCGCAGCAGAAGAACCTCGCCTTTGCCCTCGACCGCCTCGAGCGCTATGACTTGCGCCTCGTGGTCGCCACCGAGCGCAATCTGGAAGGGCTGGTCGCCGAAGGTTGGGAGGAGGGCCTGCTGAGCCGATTGTTCGAGGTCAGCCTGGCACCGCCCTCTCTGGCTGAGGTGCGCGACGACCTGCCGGAGCTGGCCAGCCAGCTTCTGCTGCACCTGATCGAGGGCGGCGATGTGCCCTTGCGGCGCTTGTCCACGGCAGCCCTGAACCAGCTGCGCAATCTGCCCTGGCCAGGAGGATATGCCGAGTTGCGCGCCGCAGTGAAGTCGCTCGCGCTCGGTACGCTGGAGGAGGAGATCGGCGCGGGCGAGGTCCGCCGCCTGCTTCCGCCCGATCTCTCCACCGGTGGCTGCGGGGTACCGCTCGACCAGCCCTTGCGCGAGGCGCGCGAAGCATTCGAGCGTCTCTACTTCGAGCACCACCTGCGCCTCGAGGGGGGCAACATGACGCGCCTTGCCGAAAAGACCGGGCTCGAGCGCACGCACCTCTACCGCAAGTTGAAGCAGCTCGGGTTGCAGGCTGGGCGGCGCCACGAAGAGGGCTGAGTAGCCGTTATCGCTATGATTGCTGCGGTGCAACAAAATCTTGGACCCTGCGCCGCGGGCGGCGTAGAATCCACAGCCTACATTCGTGTGCGGAAGTCAGCGTGAAGATCATCATTCTCGGCGCCGGCCAGGTCGGTGCGTCGGTCGCCGAAAACCTGGTGTCTGAAGCGAACGACATCACGCTCGTCGACACCAGCGAGGAGTACCTGGCTGCGCTGCGCGAACGGCTCGAAGTCCGTACCGTGTGCGGCAACGCGGCATCGCCGCGCGTGCTGCGCGAGGCCGGGGCGGACGACGCCGACCTGTTGATCGCGGTGACCCAGTCCGACCAGACCAACCTGTGCGCCTGCCGTATCGCAAAGACACTGTACAACCTGCCCACCCGCATCGCACGCCTGCGCTCGACCGACTACGTCGACCATCCCGAACTGCTCGAGGACCACAATTTCGCGGTCGACTTCTCGATCTGCCCCGAGCAGGTGGTCACCGATTACATCAAGCGTCTCATTGCCTTTCCAGAGGCCTTGCAGGTGCTCGAGTTCGCCAACGGGGTGGTGAGCCTGATCTGCGTGCGCGCCTTCGAGGGCGGACCGCTGGTGGGGCATCCGCTCAAGGCGCTGCGTTTTCACCTGCCCAACGTCGAGGTGCGCATCGCCGCCATCTACCGTAATGGCGAGCCCATCATCCCCAAGGGCGATACCGTGATCCTGCCCGGTGACGAGGTCTTCTGCCTGGCCGCGACCGTGCACATCCGCAAGGTCATGGGCGAACTGCGGCGTTCGGACCGGCCGATGCGGCGCATCATGATCGCGGGCGGCGGCAACATCGGTTTCCGTCTGGCGCAGTCCATCGAGGAGAACTACCACGTCAAGATCCTCGAACTGAACCGGGTACGTGCAGAGATGCTGGCCTCGCACCTGTCCCACGCCCTGGTGCTGCGCGGCGATTCGACTGACGAGAAGCTGCTCGAGAACGAGGGCATCGACGAGACCGACCTGTTCGTCGCGCTGACCAACGACGAGGAAGACAACATCATGTCGGCCTCGCTCGCCAAGCGCATGGGCGCGCGCCGCACGCTGGCGCTGATCAACCGCAAGAGCTATGTCGACCTCGTGCAGGGCGGGCCGATCGACATCGCCATCTCGCCGGCCCACACCTCGATCGGTACCTTGCTGGCGCATGTGCGCAGGGGCGATGTCGTGGCCGTGCATAGCCTGCGCCGCGGTGCTGCCGAGGCGCTCGAGATCATCGCCCACGGCAACCGCAAGGATTCCAAGGTCGTCGGCCGCATGATCGAGGAAGTCCCCCTTCCCAAGGGGGCGACCATCGGCGCGCTCGTGCGTGACGTGAAGAACGACGAAGGGCGCATCCTGCGCAGCGAGGTCATCATGCCCCACCACGACACGGTGATCGAAGAGAATGACCACGTCATTGTCTTCTGTACCAGCAAGAACCTCGTGCGCAAGGTCGAGAAGCTGTTCCAGGTCAGCTTCACCTTCCTGTGACCCAGGGAATCGCCTGAATGCGCGCTTACCACCCCGCGCTCAATGCGCTCGGCCTGATCATCATGATCTTCGGCCTGCTCATGGGCTTTCCGCTCACCGTGTCCGCGGTGCTGGAGGATGGCGCCACCCTGGCCTACGACCAGGGCATTTTCGTCACCTTCGTCTCGGGCCTGCTGCTGTGGGCTGCCACGCGCTCGCGGCGCCGCGACCTGCGCGTGCATGACGGCTTCCTGCTCGTAGCCGCGAGCTGGGTGGTGCTGCCGGTGTTCGGTGCCCTGCCGCTGGTTGCCTATATCCCCGAACTGCGCTTCACCGACGGTTACTTCGAAGCCGTGTCCGGGCTCACCGCAACCGGCGCGACCGTGCTCACCGGTCTCGACGATCTACCCATCTCGATCAACCTGTGGCGTACCTTCATGCACTGGATCGGCGGCATGGGCGTCATCGTGCTGGTGGTGGCCATCCTGCCGCTGCTCGGCATCGGTGGCCGCCAGCTCTACAAGGCCGAAGTGCCCACGCCGATGAAGGATGCCAGTCTGACGCCGCGCATCGCCGAGACCGCGAAGGGCCTGTGGATCACCTATGTGCTGCTCACTGTCGCCTGCGGCTTCGCGCTGTGGTGGGCGGGACTGGAGGGCTGGGACGCGGTCATACACGCGTTCACAATCGCAGGCTTGGGTGGCTTCTCGAGCAAGGACGCCTCCCTCGGCCACTTCGCCAACCTCAACGTCGAAATCGTCACCATCGTTTTCGCGGTGCTGGCTGGTCTCAACTACGCGACCCACTACATGGCCCTCATACGGCGCTCCTACAAGCCTTACTTGCGCGACCCCGAGATTCCCTTCTACTTCGCCGTGCTCGCCGGCAGCATCGTGCTTCTGACCGTGTACCTGATGCAGCATGGTGCGCACGACGATGCAGCCACCGCGCTGCGCTATGTCGCCTTCCACGTCGTGTCGATTTCCACCTCGCTTGGCCTGGCGACCTACGACTACACGCTGTGGCCGATGTTCGCCCAGATCTGGATCCTGTTCCTGGGCAGCTTCATCGCCTGCTCGGGCTCGACTGGCGGCGGCATCAAGATGATGCGCGCGATGATCCTCTACAAGCAGGTGTTCCGCGAGATCGTGCGCTCGCTGCATCCGCAGGCGGTGCGTCCGGTCCGCCTCGGTACCAAGCCCGTACCCGAGACCATCCTGCACGCGGTGCTTGGTTTCAGCTTCATGTACATGGTGTCGATCGTCAGCCTGACGCTGATCCTGTCGGCGACCGGTCTCGAACTCATCACCGCCTTCTCCGCGGTGGTGGCCTGCCTCAACAACACCGGCCCCGGCCTTGGTCTGGTGGGCCCGGCGTCCAATTACCAGGGGCTCGAGGACATCCACAAGTGGGTGCTGTCGTTCACCATGATCCTCGGCCGCCTGGAGATCTTCACCTTCCTCGTCGTGCTCACGCCCACCTTCTGGCGGCGCTGAGCCTGCGCCAGGAGCGCCCCGGCTGCACCTGGATTGACGCTCGACAAGCCCCGAGCGGCGCGGGAAAGGCGATAATCACGCCTTCAGCCCCCTTCAGCCAGATTGCCAGCCTCAAAGGACTCGCCGTGAGCCACCTGAAGAACGACACCTTCCTGCGCGCCCTGCTGCGCCAACCCACCGAATACACGCCCGTCTGGCTCATGCGCCAGGCTGGCCGCTATCTGCCCGAGTACTGCGAAACCCGCCGCCGTGCAGGCAACTTCCTGAACCTGTGCAAGAGCCCGGCGATGGCGTGCGAGGTCACCCTGCAGCCGCTGGCGCGCTACGACCTCGACGCCGCCATCCTGTTCTCCGACATCCTCACCGTACCCGATGCCATGGGTCTGGGCCTGTACTTCGCCGAAGGCGAGGGGCCGCGCTTCGAGCGTCCGCTCAAGGACGAGTGGGAGATCCGCAACCTGACTGCGCCCGATCCCCATGTCGAGCTGCAGTACGTGATGGATGCGGTGAGCGAGATCCGCCGCGCGCTCGACGGTAGCGTGCCGCTGATCGGCTTTTCCGGCAGTCCGTGGACGCTGGCCTGCTACATGGTCGAAGGCGGCTCGTCCGACGACTACCGCAAGGTCAAGAGCATGGCCTACAGCCGCCCCGACCTGATGCACCACATCCTGGAGGTGACCGCGCAGGCGGTGGTCAAGTATCTCAACGCCCAGATCGAGGCGGGCGCACAGGCGGTGATGGTGTTCGATTCCTGGGGCGGGGTGCTGTCCGAAGCCGCGTACAAGGAGTTCTCGCTGCGTTACCTGGAGCAGGTCGTCTCCGGACTCATCCGCGAGCGTGACGGCCAGCGTGTGCCCAGCATCGTGTTCACCAAGGGCGGTGGCCTGTGGCTGGAATCGATCGCTGCCATCGGCAGCGACGCGGTGGGTCTCGACTGGACCATGGACATCGGCCGTGCCCGCCGCCTGGTCGGCGACAAGGTCGCGCTCCAGGGCAACCTCGACCCCAACGTGCTGTTCGCGCCCGCCGACGCCGTAGCTGCGGAAACCCGACGCATCCTCGATGCCTACGGCAACCACCCTGGCCATGTCTTCAACCTCGGGCATGGCATTTCGCAATACACCCCGCCCGAGAGCGTCAGCGTGCTGGTCGACACCGTGCATGCCTACAGCCGCGAACTGCGCGCACGCGGCTGAAAGCCGTCATGGGCGGCGACTTGGGTCGTCCAGGTCGCCGCCTGTCAAGCACAATATTGCGCGCAAAGTGCTTGACTTATGCACATCCAGCGGTTCCGGCCTCATTGGCGGGTCCTTAACCAGCTGCTTGTGGGTGCATTCAATAAGTTATTGAAAATTAAAGAGTAAATAATCGCGCAATGTTAAGGCATTGTGACGAAAAGCCTTATGTGGCGCAGGTTTGGGGCTGATTCACCCAGGTTCCCCACAAACTTATCCACAGCTTTTGTGGACAAGCCCAAAGGGCCATTCTGGCCCAGAGACTTGACCTTCGTTTTCTCCATCCGGTCTCATCAAGGTGCTGCAAGCACCTGACACAAAAGCCTTTTTACAAGGTCATCCATCATCCCATGACCATTGTCCGCGTTGCCTTGCCCGTTCCGCTGCCGCAAGTCTTTGATTACGCTGCGGCAGATGCTACTGAAGCGGACGTCGGGCGGTGTGTGAAGGTGCCCTTCGGGCGCGGCGATCGCAACGGTTTGATCGTCGCCCTCGGCAACACGGCCGATGTCGAACCAGCACGCATCAAGACCGTGCATCACATCCAGCGCGAGGTACCGGCACTGCCGGCGGACTGGTTGGCGTTGGTCGATTTCGTTGCACGCTACTATCACGCGCCCCTGGGCGAGGTGGTTGCACTGGCCTTGCCGCCTGGCCTGCGTCGCGCCGACGGTGTGAGCGACGCCGACGAGGACCCCCTGCTCGAGATCGGCGAGGCCGGCCGGCGTGCGCTTGCCGACGCCCGGCGGCCGAGCAAGGCGCTCATGCTGCTGCAGGCGCTCGCTGCCGAACCTGGGCCATGGCGGCGCAGCGTGATCCGTGCCATGGCTGGCGGCGAGGCGGTGGGCGATGTGCTGCGGCGTGGCTGGCTGACTGCAATACAGGATGAGGGCCGTGTTGCCGCGCTTGCCAGCGGCGCGCAACCCGAACTCACTGCCGAACAGGCGCGCGCGATCGAGGCCATCGTCGGCGGCGGGGCAGGCTTTCGGCCCTGGCTGCTGCATGGCGTCACCGGCAGTGGCAAGACCGAGGTGTACCTTAGGCTGGCCGCGCATGCGCTGGCACAAGGTCAGCAGGTGTTGATGCTGGTACCCGAGATCGCGCTGACGCCGCAGCTGGAGCAGCGCGTCGCGCAGCGCTTTGCCGCCGCCAACGTCGTCAGCCTGCACTCCGCGCTTGCCGACGGCGCGCGCTCGCGCGGATTCGTTCAGGCGCTCACCGGCCGCGCCGACATCGTCCTCGGCACCCGACTGGCAGTGTTCGCACCGCTGCCGCGGCTGGGCCTGATCCTGGTCGACGAGGAGCACGATGCGTCCTACAAGCAGCAGGAGGGGGTGCGCTATTCGGCGCGCGACGTCGCCGTGTGGCGCGCGCGCCAGCGCGGCGTGCCGATCGTGCTGGGGTCGGCCACGCCCTCGCTCGAGACCTGGTACCACGCGCGCAGCGAGCGCTATGCGTTGCAGACCCTGAGCCAGCGCGCGGTAGCGGCGACCTTGCCGGCCGTGCACTGCATCGACACGCGGCGTCTTAAGCTCGACGAAGGCCTCAGCCCGGGCCTGCAGGCTGCGATCGGCCAACGCCTGGAGCGTGGCGAGCAAAGCCTGGTGTTCCTCAATCGCCGTGGCTATGCACCGGTGCTGTCGTGCCCGTCTTGCGGCTGGGTGAGCCGCTGTCCGCACTGCTCGGCCAACCTTGTGGTCCATCTTGCCGATCGCCGCCTGCGCTGCCACCACTGTGGCTGCGACGGATCGATCCCGCACGCCTGTCCGAGCTGCGGCAACCAGGACATCCAGCCTTTCGGTCGCGGCACGCAGCGCATCGAGGCGCGCCTTGCCGAACGCTTTCCTCAGGCGCGCGTGCTGCGCGTCGACCGTGATGCCGCACGCACGCGCGCGCAGTGGGAAAAGCTGCTCGATACCATTGCTGCGGGCGAGGCCGACATCCTCGTCGGCACCCAGATGATGGCCAAGGGACACGACTTTCCACGCCTGACTCTGGTCGGCGTGATCGGCGCCGACGCGTCGCTGCATGCGGCTGATTTCCGCGCCCCGGAGCGCTTGTTCCAGCAGCTCATGCAGGTGGGCGGGCGCGCCGGCCGTGGCACTCTGCCCGGAACGGTGCTCATCCAGACCGAGTACCCGGGACACCCGCTCTACCAGCACCTTGGCCGCCATGATTTCGACGCCTTTGCCCGCATGGCGCTTCAGGAGCGGCGCAGTGCGGGCTTTCCGCCGTTCACCCACCAGGCCATGCTGCGCGCCGACGCGCCCGCGCTCGACGATGCCGTGGAGTTCCTGCGCCATGCGCGGCGCCTGGCCGAGGCGCTTGCGCCCGAGGGATTGCGCCTGTACGACCCGGTCCCGATGCGCATGACGCGGCTGGCCCGCCGCGAGCGCGCGCAGCTACTGGTCGAGGCCGACCAGCGCGGCCTGTTGCAGGCTTTTCTGCTGAGCTGGATCGAGATGCTCTACCGCCAGCGTACGGCGCGCGAACTGCGCTGGCAGATCGACGTCGACCCGCTCGAGGTCTGACCGCGACCGCGGCGCCGGACTTGCGGTGGCTTCGGTCGTGCCCTGGCCCCGAGTGTCCAATTGTCGTCATGGCTCCCCATCGTGGGGCGTATTGCTTCATCATGAGCGGCGATGTCTACTGCGCCTCGGTGCGCCCAAGCTGCCCCGTGGGTCGCAGTGGGGCGACGATGCCTGCAAAAGGAGCGGTTCATGCACATGGGACGAACTTTTCCGCTGCACACTCATGTCCTTGCCCTTGCGCTCGGACTCGTCCTGCTGGTGGGGGGGCTGTTGGCCGTGATCGGCCAGCATCTGGCGCGCGACATGATGGCATCCGTCGCGCAGGACCTTTCGCTACGCATCAACCGTGAGGTTCGTGGCAATCTGCATCTGCTGCTGCGGCCCGCGGACATGGCGCTGCGTCTGCTGCAGGAGGATGAGCTTGCCGAGGCCGGGACGCTGGACGAGCGCCTGCGTCGCTTGCCGGCGATGCGTGCGGTACTGACGGGCTCGACGGCGCTGTCTTCGGTGTATGTCGGCTACGGTGATGGGCAGTTCTTCTTTGTTCGCCGCCTGGCGAGCGATGCCGAACGCGCGCGTTTCGCTGCGCCAGCCGATGCGGCTTTCCTGGTGCAGAGCATCGACCGCGACGGCGGCGTCATGCGCGGGCGCTACCTCTACTTTGACAAGGGGCTCGCATTGCTCGCCGAATCGGAGCGGCCCACGTACCCGCGCGACTTCGATCCACGCCACCGCGACTGGTTCAGGCATGCGCCGCAGGCCGGCCAGTTGTCGGTCACGCCGCCTTATCTGTTCTTCTCGGATCGTGAGGTGGGTGTAACACTTGCCCGCAGGGTGGCGGGCAAGGACGTGGTGGTTGGCGCCGACATCCGGCTGCACACCCTGGGTGAGGACCTGATGCGGCAGCGGGTCACGCCCGGCACGCGCCTGGCGCTGGTCGATGAGCAAGGGCGTGTCATGGCTCAGGACGATACCAGCCTCATGGTCACACGGTCGGGCCCGGACGATGCGCCCGGCCTGCCCACTCTTGGAGACCTCGCGCACCCGGCCTTCGCGGGCCAGGACAAGCTCGTTGCTGCCGCCCTGGCCGCACCCGAGGGGCATCTGGTGCGCAGCTTTGCCGCGGACGGCGAGAATTGGCTGCTCAGTGCAGCCGTGCTGCAGCTGGATGAGAGCGCCGCGCAGCTTATCGTCACCGCCATTCCCGAGCGCGAGCTGATGGCGCTCGCGCATCGGCAACGCGACGCCGCGCTGATGGTGACTGCGCTCGTGCTGTTGATTGCGGTACCGCTGACCTGGGCCCTGGCACGGCAGATAGCCCGTCCGCTGCGTGTCCTGGCAACCGAGGCCGAAGCCATCCGCCGCTTCAACTTCGGCCAGGTCGGGGTGCCGCGTTCGCGTATCCGCGAGGTGGCGGTACTGGGCGACACCATGGACGGGATGCGGCTCACCATTCGTCGCTTCCTGGAACTGAACACGGTGGTGGCGGGCGAGCCCGATTTCGACAGCTTGCTGCCACGCCTGCTCGGTGAGACCTTGTCGGCAACGCGCGCGCAGGGCGGCGTACTCTATCTCGCTGCGGACGGGCACCTCGCGCCGGCCGTGACCCTCGATGGCGAAGGCCGCCCCCTGCCGGAGACCGCGCCGTGGGCGGCGACGGACGCCGAGGCCGGGCAGCCTGGGCAGGCACGTGCGCAAGGGCGGTCGATGGTTGCGGCACGTGCGCTCGGCAGCGTCGGCCCGTTGATGACGGCGGCGCTCGCCGCCAGCGCGCCGCGCGCTGCCGCACTCACCACGCACGACCTGGAGGCGCTCGGCCTGCAGGCGCAGGCCACGGCGCTCGGGGTATCGCACGCAATAGCGGTGCCCTTGCTCAACCGCCAGGATGAACTGGTGGGGGCGATGCTGCTGCTGCTCGATGCACCCGCCGACGATGACCGGCTCGCCTTCATCGGTGCGCTGTCTGGGCTGGCTGCAGTGACGCTGGAGGCGAGGGCGCTGATCGCCGCCCAGAAGGCGCTGTTCGAGGCGCTGGTGCGGATGGTCGCGGGAGCCATTGACGCCAAGAGCCAGCATACGGGCGGCCACTGTGCGCGGGTACCCGAGCTGGCGCGTCTCCTTGCCCAGGCCGCCTGCGATGCGCGCAGCGGCCCCTACGCTGGTTTCAGCCTCGATGAAGGTGGCTGGGAAACCTTGCGTATCGCCGCCTGGCTGCACGATTGCGGCAAGATCACCACGCCCGAGTATGTGGTCGAGAAGGCGACCAAGCTGCACGCACTCTATGACCGCATCCACGAGGTGCGCATGCGCTTCGAGGTGCTCAAGCGCGAGGCGGAGCTGCGCTGCCTGCAGGACATTATTGCCGGCGCCGAGGCCGCCGAGCGGCGACGCCGTTGCGATGCGGAACTCGCCGTGCTCGACGAGGAGTTTGCCTTCGTCGCGCGCTGCAACCAGGGTGTCGAGGCGATGGCCGAGGCCGACGTCGCGCGCCTGCATCGTATCGCCGGGCGCACCTGGACGAGAACGCTCGATGACCGTCTTGGCGTGTCGGGCGAAGAGCTGGCGCGCAAGCTTGCCGAGGGCGAGGTCGCCTTGCCATGCGCCGAACCGGTGCTCGCCGATCGCGCTGAGCACCGCGTCCCGCGTCGCCCCGAGGATCGCTTCGAGGAAGGCAACCCCTGGGGGTTCCGCATGCAAGCGCCGCACTGGCAGCTCGACCTCGGTGAGCTGCACAACCTCGGCGTGCGCTACGGCACGCTCACCGACGAGGAGCGCTACCTGATCAACGCCCACATCATCCGTACCGAAATCATGCTGCGCCAGCTACCCTGGCCGCGGCATCTGGTAGAGGTGCCCGAGGTAGCGGCCTCGCACCACGAGAAGATGGACGGGAGCGGTTACCCCAAGGGCCTGGATGGTACGCAGATGAGCCTGCCGGCGCGCATGATCGCGGTCGCCGACATCTTCGAGGCTCTGACCGCGCGTGACCGGCCCTACAAGGCGGGCAAGACCCTGTCCGAAGCGCTTGCCATCATGGCGCGCATGGCGCGGGAGGGCCATGTCGATCCTGGCCTGTTCGCGCTCTTCCTGCGCTCCGGAAGCCATCTTGTTTATGCACGCCGCTTCATGACCGAGGCGCAGATCGATGCCGTCGATATCGATGCGCTGCTTGCCGGCTTCCCTGCCACATGAGTTGCAGGCGCAGCCCGATCAGACCCGACGCGCGGCCGGCCATAACCAGGCTGCGCCGCGCACGCCGGAGGCATCGCCGTGGCGGGCCGGCAGCAGGCGGGTGGCAATGTGGTCCGAGAACACGTGCGGTATCCATAGCCGCGGGACGTTGTCGTACAGGCGTGCGATGCCGGACAGGCCGCCGCCGAGCACGATCACGTCCGGGTCGAGCAGGTTGATCACCCCGGCCAGCGCGCGCGCCAGGCGCGCCTCGAAGCGCGCCAGCGTCGCCGTGCAGGCCTCGTCTCCCGCCTGGGCGTTGCGGGCGATGGCGGCCGCTTCCAATGTCTGGCCGTGGTGGCGCAGGTGGTCCGCCGCCATGCCGGGGCCCGACAGGTAGGCTTCGATGCAGCCGTGGCGACCGCAGTAACAGTCTGGCAGGGGCAGGTCGGTGGCCGTGGGCAGCGGCAGCGGGTTATGCCCCCACTCACCCGCGACGGCGTTGGCGCCGACGAGCAGGCGACCATCGACCACGATGCCGCCCCCTACGCCGGTGCCCAGGATGGCGGCGAACACCGTACCGGCGCCGGCCCCCGCACCGTCGGTCGCTTCCGACATCGCCAGGCAGTTGGCGTCGTTGGCGAGGCGGATCTCGCGCCCGAGCAGGGCCTGCAGGTCGTCCTGCAGCGGGCGGCCATTGAGGCAGGTCGAGTTGGCGTTGCGGATCAGGCCGCTAGGGCGCGAGGGCGAGCCGGGGGTGCCGATACCCACCGTGGCTGTGGCGCCCGTTGCGTTTTCGGCCTGGCGTACCAGGTCGGCGATGGCGTGCAGGGTCGCCGCATAGTCGCCCTGCGGGGTGGGGATGCGTTGCCGCCACAGGACCTGGCCATCGTCGGCAAGCGCGACGAGTTCGATCTTGGTGCCGCCGAGGTCTATGCCGATGCGGATCATGGCCTGCGTCTGGTTGTTCCGAGGGCAGGATTATCGCCAATTCCGCAGTCGTCAGCGGCGGCTGCGGCTTCGTGTTGCTCAGTCAGACCCGTCGCCGGCCGCCGATCCGTTGACCATTCATCCAGCGTTCAGGTGCAGGCGCATAATCTCGCTGCCTGATGATGCCGCCGTGCCCCTGCGACGGCAGTACCGACGTCCGCGATCCTTCCAGGAGCCCTCATGAATCCCGAGCAGACCCGTTCCCTCGTCGCCATCTGCCTGATGGCGGCCTTTGCAGATGGTCACCAGAGCGCCGACGAGCGCGAGCACGTGCGCAAGGTCGCCGAGTCGTTGAGCCGTGAGACACAGATCGACTTCATTGCGCTGTACCAGGACGTGCTGCTCGGGCGTGTCGTCCTGGAGGAGGCGGTTGCTGCACTCTCCGAGCCTGGCTTGCGCCAGCTTGCGTTCGAGCTCGCGCTTGGGGTGTGCGAGGCCGACGGTAGCCACGACGCGGACGAGCGCGCCTTCCTCGCGCGCCTGGCAGCGGCGCTGGGCCTGGAGGCTGCTGCTGCGCAGCAAAGTGTCGTGCAGGCGGAGGCGGTGGCCGATGCACCGCTCGAAGGTGTCCTGCCCGGCTACGATGTGGTCCCCAGCGCTACGCCAAGGGTTGCCGCGTCCGTGGTTCCGGATGCGGCCGAACTCGAGCGCATGACGCTCAACGCCGCCATCCTCAACGGCGCGCTCGAACTGCTGCCGCAGTCGATGGCCTCGATGGCGATCATCCCGTTGCAGATCCGCCTCGTGTATCGCATCGGCAAGGCGCATGGCTACGAGCTCGACCGTGGCCACATCCGCGATTTTCTCGCCACCCTCGGCGTGGGCATGACCGGGCAGTACGTCGAGCAGTTCGGCCGCAAGCTGCTCGGCGGTGTCCTTGGCAAGGTGTTTGGCGGCGCAGGCCGTGCCATCGGCAGCCAGGTCGCAGGCTCCGGCTTCTCCTTTGCCACCACCTGGGCCATTGGCAAGGTGGCGCAGCGCTATTACGGCAGCGGCCGGACCCTGGATGCGGAGATGCTCAAGCAGACCTTCGCCAGCCTCTACGACCAGGCCAGGGGGCTGCAGTCGAGTCATGCCCCTGCGATCGCCGAGCAGGCGCGCAGCATCGACCTCGGTCGCTTGATGGCCGAACTGCGTGCATAGGGGGAGGGCGGCACCATGGCAGCAGTAGACATCACCCGGCGCCAGCTTGGACATCGCCTGCTGGCGGTGGGCCTCGGCTGTGCCGCGCTTGCCGTGGCGCCCGCCGGCAGGGCCGACGGGCGTGACGACCATGAGCGCGCGCGGCGTGCCTTCGAGGCCGGCGAGGTGATGCCGCTACGCGTGTTGCTTGAGCAGGTCGAGCTCACTTATCCGGGGCAGGTGCTGGAGGTCGAGCTCGAGCGTGAGGACGGGCGCTGGGTGTATGAGCTCAAGCTGCTGCGAGGCGGTGGCGAGATGCTCGAGCTCGAACTCGACGCCCGTGACGGTACCCTGCTCAAGCTCAAGGGGCGCGATGTCAGGCCCGAGCGAGGTCACGGTGAGAGACGCTGATGCGCATCCTGGTCGTGGAAGACGAACCCCTTCTGAACGCGCAGCTGCGTGCTGCGTTGGAGGCGGCGGGGTATGTGGTAGATAGTGCGGCTGATGGCCGCGAGGCGAGCTTCATGGGGGAGGTCGAGGCCTACGATGCCGTGGTGCTCGATCTCGGCCTGCCTCAGGTCGATGGGCTGAGCGTGCTCAAGCGCTGGCGCGCGGCCAGCGTGGGCATGCCGGTGCTGATCCTGACCGCGCGTGGTGACTGGCACGAGAAGGTGGCCGGAATTGACGCCGGTGCCGACGACTACCTGACCAAGCCCTTCCATATGGAAGAGCTGCTCGCCCGCGTGCGTGCGCTCATCCGCCGTGCGGCAGGGCAGGCGAGCCCCGAGCTGCGCTGCGGTGCGGTGGTCCTCGACACCCGTGGCGGGCGGGTCACGGTGGACGGCCAGCTGCTTGGCCTCACCAGCCACGAGTTCCGCGTGCTCGCTTACCTGATGCATCACCGCGGCGAGGTGGTGTCGCGCACCGAGCTTACCGAGCATATCTACGCCCAGGACCATGATCGCGACTCGAACACCATCGAGGTCTTCGTTGCCCGCCTGCGCAAGAAGCTGCCGCCCGAGCTGATCGAGACCGTGCGTGGCCTGGGCTATCGGCTCGTGTGTCCGCCATGACGCCTGTCCGGCCCGTCTGGCGGGATTCCCTTCGTCTGCGGCTGCTGGTTGGCACCCTGGTGTGGGCGAGCGTGGCGGTGCTTGTCGCCGGCTGGGGCCTTGCACGCCTCTTCCACGAGCATGTGGAGCGGCAGTTTCACGTGGAACTGAGCGCTCATCTCGATCAACTGGCGGCCCAGCTTGAGGTGGATGCCACCGGCCGTGCCGCTCTGCGCATGGCGCTTGGCGACCCGCGCTTTGCACGGCCTTACTCGGGGCTGTACTGGCAGATCGATGATCTGACTGCGGAGGGGCGCGGCCTGCTGCGCTCGCGCTCGCTGTGGGATGTGGTGCTGTTCGTCCCCGGTGACGAGCTTGTCGATGGCGAGGTCCATGTACATCGTGTCGAGGGGCCCGACGGTGAGCCGCTACGCATGATCGAGCGTGTACTGAGGCCGGCAGCGACCCCAGATGCCCCGCTGCGCTTGATCGTCGCCGCCAACGCGGCTTTCGTCGATGCACCGGTGATGCGCTTGAACCGGCTTCTTGCCGTTGCGTTGGCCCTACTCGTCCTGGGGCTGGCGTTCGCCGTCGTTGTACAGGTCGGCCTCGGCCTACGTCCGCTGCAGCGCCTGAGGGAAGCCCTGGCGGCGGTCCGCGATGGGCGCAGCGCAGCGATCGATGGCCGCTACCCAGTCGAGATCCAACCTCTGGTCGACGAGTTCAACGCCGTGCTCGCGCGCAATGCGGAGCTCGTGTCGCGGGCGCGTACCCAAGCCGGCAACCTCGCCCACGCGGTCAAGACCCCGCTCACCGTTCTTGCGAACGCGGCCGATGCGGCCGATGGGGGGCTTGCCCGCCTCGTCCGCGAGCAGGTCGGACTTGCCCGAACCCAAGTCGATTACCACCTGGCGCGTTCGCGTGCAGCAGCAGCCGTCGGCGTTCCTGGGCTGCGCACGCCCATGCGCCCGGTACTGGAGGGGTTGCAGCGCCTGATGGCGAAGGTGTATGCCGAACGTGATCTGCGGCTGCAACTGCTGGCGTGTTCCGATTCGCTCGCCTTCCGCGGTGAGGCACAGGACCTGCAGGAGATGTTGGGCAACCTGCTCGATAACGCCTGCAAATGGGCGAAGACGCGCGTCGAGCTCAGCGCGTCCGAGTGCGGGGGGCAGTTACAGGTCTGCATCGACGACGATGGACCTGGCCTGCCGGCAGCCGTGCGCGAGGCGGTGTTCGGCCGTGGTGTGCGTCTCGACGAACAGGTTGACGGCTCGGGCCTGGGGTTGGCGATCGTGCGCGACCTCGCCCGCCTGTATGGAGGGGAGGTCGTGCTCGAGCCCTCGCCATCGGGGGGGGTGCGGGCGCTGCTGAGGTTGCCGCTGGCGCCTTGAATGACCATGCTGCGCCGGCCTTTGGCTTGCGCAGCCTTGCCGGTTCGTGATCAGTTGGCCCAGATTCCCAGTGTCTGCAGTTGCCGCGTCGCTGCCTCGGCCCAGCCGCGGTTGGCGGCGGGGCTGGCCGGGCTGGGGTGCAGGATGCGGCCGAACCTGAGCCCTGCCGTGCCGGCGAGTGCCTCGCTGGCACGCTTCTCCGCCCAGTTGCCGATGCCGATCACCCATTCGGGCTGGAGGGTGTCGACAAGGGTACGCAGATGTTCGTCGCAGGCTTGCAGCAAGGGGCGCTGTTCGGCCGCCGGCAGCTTGTCTGGGGTGAGGTTGCGACCGCCCTCGAAGAAGGCGAGCGGGCAGTAGTTGGCGACGAAGTGTTCGGCGAAGAAGGCCTCGGGGGTGCCGAAGCGGGTGCGGAACAGCCCCCACAGGCGCTGGCCGCTGACCTCCGAGCGCGCGCAGGCGAAGCCCTCGACCGGGCGCTTGGGGTTGGTCTCGCGCGGCTGGCCGACCGGGCCTTCCAGGCCGAGCCAGTCGCGCGCGCTGGCGATCTCGCCGAAGGGCACACCGATCTGGGCCATGCCGAAGGGCCCGGGGTTCATGCCGACGAAGACGACGCGCTTGCGGCCGCTGCCGAAGCGCTCGAGATAGCGCTGGTGCACCGCCCAGGCGTAGTCGAGCGGGTTGTAAACATGGCTGACGGGGGGCGCGAAGCGCATCGCATCTACCCGCGCAGAGAGGCTGCGGGCTGCGTCGATCAGGGGCTGTGCGGTCATGAGTGGCTGTTGGGTCGGGTGGGGATCAGCCGGCGAGCAGCAGGCTGGCGAGGAACTTGAAAAGGTATAGCGCGGCCATGCCGGCGGCGATGGTCGCAAGCACGTTACGGGTGCGCCAGGCCACCAGCACGGCGACCAGAGCCGCCCAAGGGCGCGGCGTGTCGAAGGCAAATGTGACTTCGCCAGCGGTGACGAAGAGTGCGCTTGCGGTCAGTGCGGCGAAGCTCGCCGGTGCGATGTGGCGGCACAGCGCATGCAGCCAGACGGGCAGGCTGCGGCTGGCAAAGAGGCCGATCATTGCGTAGCGATAGAGGTAGGTGAGCACGCCGACGACGCCGAGCAGCAGGAGCAGGCCGGTGTTGCTCATCGTGCGCGCTCCAGCCGATGCACCGTCCATGCCCCGGCCACCAGGCCGAGCAGGATCGCCGCCACCAGGCCAAGCTTGTAGGGCAGGGCGGCGAACAGCAGCGCCCCCGCACCGGCCACCACGGCGGCGGCCTGGCCGGCACGCTCGCGCAGCAGCAAGGTGAGGAGCGCGATGAAGGTGAGCGGCACGGCGAAGTCCAGCTCCCACTCGGGCGGGATGGTAGCGCCGAACACCAGGCCGACGGCGGTCGACAGCTGCCAGCCCACCCACAGCGTGAAGCCGGCGCCAAGGAAGTACCAGTGGCGGTAGTCGGGCGCGTCCGCTGGCGGCGCGTCGCGGCGCTGGTAGCGCAGCACGGCCACCGCATAGGCCTCGTCGGTAAGCACGTAGGCGAGCAACAGGCGCCAGCGCCGCGGCAGGTGGCGCACGTATTCCGCCATCGAGGCGCTATAGAGCATGTGGCGCAGGTTGAGCAGGCCGGAGGTGAGCGCGATCGGCACGAAGCCTGCGCCCGCTGCCAGCATCTGTACGATGACGAGCTGGGCGGCGCCGGCAAAGACCACCGCCGAGGCCAGCTGCGCGATCCAGGCCGGCACGCCGGCGGCGAGTGCGGCGATGCCGTAGATCATGCCGAAGGGCGCCACGCCCAGCAGCAGCGGCGATTCGTCACGACAGCCAGCGAGGAACTCGCCGAGACGGGAGGGAAGGCGCACGGATGTCACGGTGGCTTCAGGCGGTGGCGGCTTCCGTGCGCGGGGTGCGATCGCCGTGCCAGGGCGCGACCTTGAACAGCAGCAGCATGCCCGGCACCGCAAGCGCAAAGCACAGCCAGAAGAAGTTGGTCCAGCCCAGCGCTTCGACCAGCCAGCCGGCGGTGGCGTTGATGAAGGTGCGCGGCACCGCCATCAGGCTGGTGAACAGCGCCAGTTGGGTGGCCGTGTAGGCCGGATGCGTGCTGCGCGCCATGAAGGCGACGAAGGCGGTGGTACCCAGCCCGGCGCCGATCGCCTCGCCGGCGATCACCGTGGCGAGCACCACCAGCCGTGCCGGCGTGGACTCGCCCGGGCCCAGCCAGGCCATCCAGACGAAGCCGAGGATGGTGACGAACTGCACAACGCCGAAGATCCACAGCGCGCGGTTGATGCCGAGCTTGAGCATCCAGATGCCGCCGAGGATGCCGCCGATCACCATCGGCCACAGCCCGGCGTTCTTGGCGATGACGCCGATCTCGGTCTTGCTGTAGCCCATGTCGAGGTAGAAGGGCGTGGCGAGCGCGGTGCACAGCGAGTCGCCGAGCTTGTAGAAGAACAGGAAGGCGAGCACCAGCAGCGCCGATTGCACGCCGTGGCGGCCGAAGAACTCGCGGAAGGGCTCGACCACGGCGTCGCGCAGCGTGCGCGGCGTGCCGGCCGCGGCGAGCGGCTCCTTCACCAGCAGCGTCATCGCCAGGCCGGGGATCATGAACGCGGCGGTGATCACGAACACCTGGCTCCACGGCAGATGGTCGGCCAGGATCAGCGACAGCGAGCCTGGTACGAGGCCGGCGATGCGGTAGGCGTTGACGTGGATCGCGTTGCCCAGCCCCAACTCGGCATCGGGCAGGATCTCGCGGCGGAAGGCGTCGAGCGCGATGTCCTGGGTCGCCGACAGCAGCGCCAGCGCGGCCGTGAGGCCGACCACCAGCGCCAGGTGGTCGACCGGGGAGAGCTGGCCGAGCCAGGCGATGGACGCCAGCAGGCCGAGCTGGGAGACGAACATCCAGCTGCGCCGCCGCCCCAGCCAGGGCAGGATGCCGTAGCGATCGAGCAGGGGCGCCCACAGAAACTTCCAGGTGTAGGGGAACTGGATCAGTGCGAAGGCGCCGATCGCCTTCAGCGACAGGCCCTCGGTCTTGAGCCAGGCCGGCACCAGGTTGAGCAGCAGGTAGAGCGGCAGGCCCGAAGCGAAACCGGTGAAGATGCAGATCAGCATCCGCCGGTTGAGCAGGGCGGTGAGCCAGGCGGGACGGGCTAGGGGCATGCGGGATCCTGGGGGGCAGCAGGTGTCGCCCCGGCTGCAGGCAGGTTGAGCGCGGCGCGCAGCAGCGGTTCGAGCTGCTCGGCCGGCAACGGGCGCGAGAAGTGATAGCCCTGCAGCTCGTCGCAGCCAAGTGCCTTCAGCTGCGCCCACTGCACGGCGGACTCCACGCCTTCGGCGACGACCTCGAGGCCGAGCCCATGGGCGAGCGAGATGGCTGCGGAGACGATGGCTGCGTCGTTGCAATCGTGCTCGATGTCCGATACGAAGGAGCGGTCGATCTTCAGGCGGTCGAGCGGGAAGCGCTTGAGGTAGGCGAGCGAGGAATGCCCCGTGCCGAAGTCGTCGATCGCCAGGCTGACACCGAGCGCCTTGATCCGCCCGAGGATGAAAGCGGCTTCGTCGGGCCGCTCCATCACGCTGCTCTCGGTGACCTCGAACTCGAGTTCGCCCGGTCCGATGCCGTGACGCTCGATCTGCGCCCTGAGCAGATCGATGATGCGCGTGTCGCGCAGCTGGCGGGCAGAGACATTGATCGCCATGCGCAGTGGCGCAAGCCCGGCGTTGCGCCAGCTGGCGAGCTGAGCGCAGGCTTTCTCCATGACCCAGCGGCCGATGTCGAGGATCATCCCGTTGTCTTCGCAGATGGGGATGAAGCGGTCGGGTGGGATCAATCCGTCCTGAGGGTGGCGCCAGCGCAGCAAGGCCTCGACGCCGATCGCCTGGCCGTCGCACGCGCGGTACTGGGGTTGGTACCAGAGCTCGAACTCACCGCCTGCAGCGGCGTTGCGCAGTTTGCGCTCGAGATCGAGGCGTGCCATCGCCGAGCGGTTGAGCTCTTCGGAGTAGAACTGGTAGTTGGCTCTCCCCTGGGCCTTGGCGTGGTACATGGCGGTGTCGGCGTTACGCAGCAGCGAGACCGCGTCCTGTGCGTCGTCTGGGAACACGCTGATGCCGATCGAGGGTGGCGCGTGCAGCACTTCGCCATTGACGACGTAGGGCGCGGAGAGCGCGGTAAGGATCTTCGCCGCGACGTGGGCGATGCTTGCTTCCTGTTCGACCGCGCTCAGTACGACGACGAACTCGTCGCCCCCCAGGCGCGCGACGAGATCAGTCTGTCGCACCGCGGCGTGCAGGCGACGACCAACCATCACCAGCAAGGCATCGCCCATCTGGTGGCCGAGGGAGTCGTTGATGGTCTTGAAGCGGTCGAGGTCGAGGAAGAGCACGGCAAAGCGGCGCTGGTCGCGCGTGCCCTCGGCGACCCGCATGCGCATGTGTTCGTCGAGCGTGAGACGATTGGCGAGCCCGGTGAGCGGGTCGTGGTGGGCGAGATGGTTCAGGCGCTCCTCGGCCCGGCGCAGCTCGGTGATGTCCGTATAGACGGTGACGAAGCTGCCATCCTGCAGTGCCTGGCCCTGGATCAGCAGCACGGTGCCATCCGGGCGCACGCGCTCGAAGATGTGCGGAATGCGCTGGCGCGCGCGCGCCAGCAGGTCGCGTACGATGATCTCGGGGTCGCCAGGTCCGTACTCGCCGCGTTCGGCGTTGAAGCGGAACAGCGTCTCGAGCGAGGGCAGGCCATTGGCGAACAGGGCGTCTGGGAAATCGAGCAGTCGGCGCAGCATATCGTTGCACGCGAGCAGCTGCAGGTTGTCGTCGAACAGCGTGACGCCGCCGGGAATGTTGTCGATGATGCTCCTGAGGCGGGCATGGCTGATCTGCAGCGCCTCTTCCATCCGCTTGCGGTCGGTGATGTCGGTGTAGGTCGTGATGAAGCCGGCCAGCTGGCCGTCGATCAGCAGGGGTTCGCCCGAGACCAGGTGGGTACGTCCGTTGGGCCGGGTGCGCTCGAAACGATGTGCTTCGAAGCGCAGCGCCAGTGCCTTGCGCGCCCGCACATGTTCGACCGGGTCGCCGGGGCCGTACTCGCCGCGCGAAGCCGGGAACATGATCAGATCCTCGAACGGTACGCCGGCATGGACCGCGTCGGCGGGCAGGTCGAGCACCTCGAGAAAGTGGGCATTCCAGTACAGCAGCTTCAGTTCGGCGTCGAACACGCTGATGCCTTGCGGCAGGTGGTCGAGCACGCCGCCCAGGTAGGCGATCTGCAGCTCGGCGGGCAGCGAGGGGTCCGGGGTTTGATGCGGCATGGCGGCTAGAGGGCGTCTTCGGGTGGGGCGCGTATGCGCCCGCCGGCAGTTTGCCAGAGCGTGCCGATGAAGGGGTGGCTGTTACCCGCGGAGGGCGGAAGCGGACAAGGTCAACACAATTCCGTACTTTTCTTGCAATCAGGGGCGATCTGCCCCAACAATGCGCGCAGTCGAACCCAATGCTTCGAGGAGGAAGTCTGCATGTCCTATAACGTGACCGTCGTTTTCGGCGCCGAGCGTGAGTATGAGTTCTCGTTGCACGAGAGCGAGGTTGCCGCCGTGACCAAGGATCAGGCGCGTGGCTGGTTGGCCAAGGAGTTCGAGGCGCTCGAGTGTACGCCGTCGAACCCGATGGGCAAGGTGCTCGTGCTCGACATGATCCTCAACGTGGCCAAGTACGGCGGCGAGAGCCGTTTCGAGCAGGGCGCCGAGTGGGCCAAGAAGTTTGCCGTCGTCGTTGCGGCGGCGCTTGACCGTCCTGCCGTTCGTGTCGACGTCGTTTCGTTCGTGGTGGGCTGAACGACAGGTCACCCGGCTGCTGCGGGTAAGGAACTGCGGGGGCGGCTGCCCCCGCAGTTCGTTTCAGCGCTCGAGGCCGAGCCGGTAGACCGCAACACTGGCGAGGAAGTTGGGTTCCTCCAGCACCAGCTTGCCCTCGTCGAAGGCCAGCCGCTCGCGCACCGCGATGCCATTGATCTCGCACAGGGCGTCGAAGTCGGCGATGGTGAAGAAGCGCACGTTGGGCGTGTTGAACCACTGGTGCGGCAGGCTCTCCGATACCGGCATGCGGCCGTTCAGGATGCTCTGGCGGTGGCGCCAGTAGCCGAAGTTGGGAAAGCTCACCACCGCCTCGCGGCCCACGCGCAGCATTTCGCGCAGGATGCCCTGGGTGTTGTGCATGGCCTGTAGCGACAGACTCATGATGACGTGGTCGAAGAAGCCGTCTTCGAGCCCGACGAGGCCTTTTTCCAGGTCCATCTGGATCACATTCACCCCGTTCCTCACGCTGCCGAGCAGCTTGTCGGGGTCGTTCTCCACGCCATAGCCCTGGACCTGGCGGACCTCCATCAGGTGACGCAGTAGTTCGCCGTCGCCGCAGCCGAGGTCGAGCACTTTCTCGCCGGGCTCGATCCACTGGGTGATCACGTCGTAGTCGTAGCGGTACGCAGTCATCTTATACCTCTATGCGGTCGAACCAGGCCGACAGCAGCTTGTGGTAGCGCGTCTCGTCGAGCAGGAAGGAGTCGTGGCCGGCCGGGCAGTCGATCTCGGCGTAGCTGACGTTGCGCTTGTTGTGCAGCAGCGCGTAGACGATCTCGCGCGAGCGTGCGGGCGAGAAGCGCCAGTCGGTGGTGAACGACACCACCAGGAAGTCGGCCGTGGCGCGCGCCAGGGCTGCGTCCAGGTTGCCGCCGTATTCGAAAGCGGGGTCGAAGTAGTCGAGCGCCTTGGTGGTCAGCAGGTAGGTGTTGGCGTCGAAGTAGCCGGCGAACTTGTCGCCCTGGTAGCGCAGGTAGGATTCGATCTCGAACTCGACGTCGTAGCTGTAGGTGTTGCGGCCGTGGCGCAGGCTGCGGCCGAATTTCTCCGCCATCGAATCGTCGGACAGGTAGGTGATGTGGCCCACCATGCGCGCCAGCTTGAGCCCGCGCGCCGGCACCACGCCGTGCTCGTAGTAGTGGCCGCCGTGGAACTCGGGGTCGGTCAGGATGGCCTGCCGCGCCACCTCGTTGAAGGCGATGTTCTGCGCGGTGAGCTTGGGTGCGGCGGCGATCACCGCCACATGGCCGACGCGCTCGGGATACTGCAGCGCCCACGACATCGCCTGCATGCCACCGAGCGAGCCGCCCACCACCGCGGCGAAGCGGCGGATGCCGAGCTGGTCGGCCAGGCGAGCCTGCGACTCCACCCAGTCCTCGACGGTGACGAAGGGGAAGTCTGCGCCCCACAGCTTGCCGGTGGCGGGGTTGATCTGGTTGGGGCCGGACGAGCCGTAGCAGCCACCGAGGTTATTCACCCCGATGACGAAGAACTTGCGCGTGTCGAGCGGCTTGCCCGGACCGACCAGGTTGTCCCACCAGCCGACATTGTGCGGCGCGTCGGCGTAGGTGCCGGCAACATGGTGCGAACCCGACAATGCATGGCATACCAGCACCGCGTTGCTGCGCTCGGCATTGAGCGTGCCGTAGGTCTCGTAGATGAGGTGGTAGCTGTCCAGCGTGCCGCCGCCGCGCAGCGCAAGCGGCGTGGTGAACTCGGCCCGCTGCGGCGTGACCACGCCGACCGATTGGGGAGGGATCATCTTCGTCATCTGCAAAAACAAAAACCCAGTCGGCTGCAAACGCGGACTGGGTGCCCTCGCTTTAGCCGTATTTGTTGAGCGCCCGCAAGCTGTTGATCAAATCGGCGCTAGGTGGATGGAAGTTAGCGCCGGGCCAGCCAAAAGTCAAACGCGCTGGCGTGATAAGATTTTTGCCCGCCGATACCTCCGAACACCATGATCCAGGTCATCCTCAACGGCCAGCCCGAGATGCTGGCTCCCGATCTCACCGTGCTCACCCTGCTCGAGGCCCGCGGGCTCGCCGGCAAGCGCCTCGCGGTCGAGCGCAACGGCGAGATCGTGCCCAAGGCTCGTCACGCAGAGGTGAAACTCGCCGACGGCGACAGGCTCGAAATTGTCGTCGCGGTCGGCGGCGGCTGAGCCCGGCGCGGCGATCACGACAAGATCCAGGCGCGCCACTCGCGCGCATCCCCACAATACGGAACAGCACAGGCTCATACCATCATGAACGACCCCTTGGTCATCGCCGGCAAGGCCTACGGTTCGCGCTTGCTCGTCGGCACCGGCAAGTACAAGGACTTTGCCGAGACGCGCGAAGCCATCGACGCCAGCGGCGCCGACATCGTCACCGTCGCCATCCGCCGCACAAATATCGGCCAGAACCCGGGCGAACCCAATCTGCTCGACGTGCTGCCGCCGGAGAAGTTCACCATCCTCCCGAACACCGCCGGCTGCTACACCGCCGACGACGCGGTGCGCACGCTGCGACTGGCGCGCGAGCTGCTGGACGGCCATGCCCTGGTGAAGCTCGAGGTGCTTGGCGACCCCAAGAACCTGTTCCCCAACATGCCCGAGACGCTGAAAGCCGCCGAGACCCTGGTCAAGGATGGCTTCGACGTCATGGTGTACTGCGCCGACGACCCCATCCAGGCGAAGATGCTGGAAGACATCGGCTGCTGCGCAATCATGCCGCTGGCTTCGCTGATCGGCTCCGGCATGGGCATCCTCAACCCCTGGAACCTGCGCCTGATCATCGACAACGCCAAGGTGCCGGTGCTGGTCGATGCCGGCGTGGGTACCGCGTCGGATGCGGCGATCGCCATGGAGCTTGGCTGCGACGGCGTGCTGATGAACACTGCGATCGCCGCCGCCGGCCGTCCGGTGCTGATGGCGAGTGCGATGAAGAAGGCGGTCGAGGCCGGACGCGAGGCCTTCCTCGCCGGGCGCATGCCACGCAAGTTCTACTCGGCCGACCCGAGCTCGCCGACCCAGGGGCTGATCGGTTCATGAGCGAGACGCACAACGCGCAGGTCGAGATCATCGGCCGCGACAGCCCCGAGCACCGCTTCTCCAGCCGCAGCATCCGCAGCTTCGTGCTGCGCCAGGGGCGCATGTCCGAGGCGCAGCAGCGCTACCTCGACGAGGTGCTGCCCAAGGTGGGTATCGACTACCGCGTCGGGCCGCTCGATCTGGATGCGGCCTTTGGACGCCAGGCGCCGAAGATCCTCGAGATCGGCTTCGGCATGGGCGAGACCACGGCGCGCATCGCTGCGGCGATGCCCGACCGCGATTTCCTCGGCATCGAAGTCCATACCCCTGGCGTGGGTGCGCTGTGCAAGCTGATCGCCGAGGGCAACTTGGGCAATCTGCGCATCATGCAGCACGACGCGGTCGAGGTCATGCGCGACATGATCGCCGACGGCGCGCTCGCGGGTGTGCATCTGTTCTTCCCCGACCCCTGGCGCAAGAAGCGGCATTTCAAGCGTCGCATCGTGCAGCCGGACTTCGTCGCCCTGGTGGCGCAGAAGCTCGCTCCGGGCGGCTACTTCCACTGCGCAACCGACTGGGAGGACTACGCGCACTGGATGCTCGAGATCATCTCGGCCGAACCCCTGCTGCAGAACACCGCCGACGGTTTCGCGCCGCGACCCGACTATCGCCCGCTGACGAAATTCGAAAACCGTGGTCTCAGGCTGGGACACGGCGTGTGGGACCTGGTGTATCGCCGTCGTAGCGACTGATCCTGCCCCCACCGACGCAGCCCGACCGACCCATCCGAGCAAGGACCCCAAGGCGTGATACGAGGCCTGTTCCGCTTTCTCTTCAACATGCTGCGCATGTTCGTGCGCCTGCTCGACCTCGTCGTGCGCGGCGCCTTCTATGCGCTGATGATCTTCGGCATCGGCGCCCTCGTCGCCTTTTTCCTGCGCCCCGAGCCGGCGGTGCGGGAGGGCTCGGCGCTGGTACTGCGTCCGGTGGGGATGATCGTCGAGCAGGCCGCGCTCGAGCCGCCGCTCGCGCTGCTGCGCGCTGGCGGCGCGCCGGCCGGCCAGATGCGGCTTGCCGACCTGGTCGAGGCGGTGAAGGCGGCCCGCGACGACAAGCGCATTGCCGCGCTGGTGATCGAGACCGACGAACTGGTTGGTGGTGGCCTGTCCAAGCTCGCCGAGCTTCGTGCCGCCATCGAGGACTTCAAGACCTCGGGCAAGCCCGTGCTGGCGCGCGGCGAACGCTTCACCCAGTCGCAGTACTACCTTGCGTCGGTGGCCGACGAACTGCACCTGTCGGCGGACGGTTTCGTACTGCTGCGCGGCCTGGCGCGCTACGGCACCTATTTCAAGGACGCGCTCGATCGCCTCGGCGTGAAGGTGCATGTGTTCCGCGTTGGCGAGTACAAGTCCTTCTCCGAGCCCTTCACCCGCAGCGACATGTCCGATGAGGATCGCGAGTCCTCGCGCGATCTGCTGCAAGGCCTGTGGCAGGTGATGCGCGACGACATCGCCGCCAGCCGCAAGCTGAGCCCTGAGGCGGTCGACGCGCATGTAAACGGTATCCGCGACGCGCTCGCTGCGAGCGCCGGTGATGCGGCGCAGGCGGCATTGGCTGCCGGGCTGGTCGATCGTTTCAGCACCCGCGACGAATGGCGCGCCCGCCTCATCGAACGGGTCGGCAAGGATCCCGACAATGATGACATCCGCCGCATCGGCGTCGGCCGCTACCTGGCACTGGTCGGCCAGGAGGCAGACAGCGCGGACGAGCGCATCGCCGTCATCGTCGCCCAGGGCACCATCGTCGATGGCATGGAGCCTTCCGGCGTAGTGGCTGGCGACACCTTCGCGCGCCTGATCCGCTCGGTGCGCGAGGACGACAGCATCAAGGCCCTGGTGATGCGCATCGACAGCCCCGGCGGCAGCGCCTGGGCGTCCGAGCTCATTCGCCACGAGCTCGAGCTCACCCGTCAGGCGGGCAAGCCGGTGATCGCCTCGATGAGTTCGGTCGCCGCCTCGGGCGGCTACTGGATTGCGGCCGGGGCCGACGAGATCTGGGCAGTGCCGGCCACCGTGACCGGTTCGATCGGTATCTTCGGCATGTTCCCCGAGTTTGCCGAGCCGCTGCGCCGCCTGGGTATCGGCGTCGATGGCGTGGCCACCGCGCCGCTGGCTGGCGCCCTCGACCCGCGCCGGCCGCTCGATCCGGTGGCAGCCGATGCGATGCAGCTCAGCATCGAGCACGGCTACCGCCGCTTCCTGGAGACGGTCGCGCGGGCGCGTGGCATGACCCCCGACGAAGTCGATGCGGTTGCGCGTGGCCGGGTGTGGACGGGTGCAGCGGCGGCCGAGCTTGGCCTCGTCGACCAGCTCGGTGGCCTGCAGGCGGCGGTCGATGCGGCAGCGCGGCGTGCAGGCATCGAGCGTTACGAGGTGGTGTGGCCCGAGGCCCGCGAATCCTTCGAGCAGCGCCTGCTGCGCCGCCTGATGCGTGCTGGCGAGGAGCTTGGCATCGAACTTGGCCTGCAGTTGGGCGGTGGCTCGCGTCCGGGGGCGCTCGCGCTCGTCATCGACGAGGTGCAGACCGCGGCGGGCGAACTGCTGCGCTGGAACGATCCTCAGCACATGTACCTGCACTGCCTGTGCGAGGCGCCCTGAGGCGCGGCCCCGTGATGTGCGCGCCTGCGATGCCGAACAGCCTTCCCAACAAGCTTCAACCAGCGAGGAGACAGCCTTGAAACTGAGCAGCCAGAGCTTCACCGACAGCGCCCCCATCCCGGGCGAGTTCGCGTTCTGCATTCCGGCCGACGAAGGTCACGTCTGCCTGGGCGGCAACCGCAATCCGCAGCTGTCGTGGGCAGAGGTGCCGGCGGGTACGCAGTCCTTCGTGCTGATCTGCCACGACCCCGATGTGCCCAGCAAGGGTGACGACGTGAATCAGGAGGGGCGCAGCGTGCCCGCCAGCCTGCCGCGTGTCGATTTCTTCCACTGGGTGGTGGTCGACCTGCCCGCCGACCTGCGCGCGATCGACGCCGGCCATTTCTCGGGCGAGGTCACGCCCGGCGGCAAGCCCGGGCCCGAGACTGCGCTCGGCGCACGCCACGGCGTCAATGACTACACTGCCTGGTTTGCCGGTGACGAGGCGATGAAGGGCGACTACCACGGCTATGACGGCCCTTGTCCGCCTTGGAACGACGAGATCATCCACCACTACGTGTTCACGCTCTACGCGCTGGACGTCCCGCGTTGTGCCGTGGATGGGCGCTTCACGGGCCAGGACGTGCGTGCGGCGATTGCCGGCCATGTGCTCGCCGAGGCGAAGCTGACAGGCACGTATACGCTCAACCCCGCCTTGCGCGGCTGAGCGGGCGACGGAAGACGGCCATCGCCAGGCGCCACAACGAACGCTCGGATCAGGGCGCCTCGCCCGCCGAGGCGAAGAACGGACCGACCTGAGGGCACCCGGGCGCCGGGAAGCGGAGGCATCGATGTTCGAATTCCTGCAGGGCTTTGCCTTTGGCCTGTTCGTCACCTTCGTGCCCTGGTTCGTGGCCGGGCTGTACGATCCGCGCCTGGCCGTGCCGGAAGAGCTTGCCACGCGCTGGCAGGTGATCCTGCGTTACGCGGTGGCGATGCCTGCGCTGGCGATGCTGTTGTTCCTGACCTCGCTGTGGGGTGGGTTCGGTGCCAGCCTGGGCGGCTGGCTCGCCGGTCTGGTCGCGGTGCCGACAGCGCTTTTCCTTGAGCGGCGCTGGTGGCGCTGGCGTGCGGCACGGGCGGGGCGCGAACGTGCCGCTATCCGGGAGCGCCAGCGCGACGAACTGGCCCAGGCGCACCGCGAGCGCGACCTGCTTACCCTCGATCCCGCCCTCGCGCCTACCAACGCCGATGCGGTGGTGCTGCAGCTGTGGGAGGTCAAGCGCGAGCTTGTCGGCCTGCGCCGCCCCGACCTCGCCGTGCAGGCCGACCGCCTGTTCACCCGCTACCAGCGCGCGCTCGCCGTGCTGGACGACAAGTTCGATACGCGCGAGCTCACCTACGAGCGCGCCCGTGGCCTGGTCGCCGAGGTAGGTCGCGAGGCCAGCGCCGGGCTGGGTGCGATGGTCGAGCTGGTGCACGGCAGCGCCGGCCTGGATGCCGATTTCGTGCGCGAGCGTCTCGAGCGCGCCCCCGCGCGCCTCAATCCCACCGAGCGCGAAGCGCTGCAGCGCCGGCTGGCGATTGCCGATGAGACCGAGCGCCGGCTGGCCGAGATTGCCGCCGGCAATGAGGCCGCGCTCACCGCGCTCGACCATGTTGCGGTCGCGGTCGCCCGCATCGACACTGGCCGCACACAGTCCGGCAGTGCGGGCAACATGGAGCAGGCGCTGCAAGAGCTGCGCCGCTTTGCCGAGCGTGCCGGTCTGTACGGCCGCCAGCCCTGAACCGAGGAGTGTTGCAATGAGCCTGTCACTGCCCCCGATCGAGGACATCGCGCGCGAAGCGGTGCCGCCCCAGCCTGCGGAGGCGCCCGAAGACGCCCAACTCGCCGCCACCGCCGACGCCTTCGTGCGCGATGTCCTCGCCGTCGACGAGGCCGAGCTGCAGCGCCAGCGCGAGGCGGTCGACACCATGGGCGTCGAGTTGCAGCGCCAGGCCGCCTGGCGCAGCGAGATGCTGCAGGCGCCGATCCGCAAGCTTGCCCATCAGGGCGACGAAGGCGGCCCGGTGGCCCAGGCCCTGATGGCCTTGCGCGACAAGATGCAGGACCTCGACCCTGCGCGCCAGACGCTGAGTGGCGACGGCCTGTCGCGTGCGCTGTCCTTCATCCCCGGCGTCGGCAAGCCGATGCAGCGCTACTTCCAGAAGTACGAGAAGGCACAGGATGCACTCGACGCCATCATCCGCGACCTGCAGGCCGGTGCCGACATGCTGCGCCGCGACAATCTTACCCTGGCCGACGACCAGCAGTCCCTGCGCGCCATCCTCGCCCAGCTCGAGCGCCAGGTCGAACTCGGCCGCATGATCGACCGCCGCCTCGCCCGCGAGGCCGCGGCCACCGGCCTGCCCGCAGCGCGCCGCGCCTTCGTCGAGGAGGAGCTCCTGTTCCCGCTGCGCCAGCGCATCATCGACCTGCAGCAGCAGGTCGCGGTGAGCCAGCAGGGCGTGCTCGCGCTCGAGGTGGTGATCCGCAATAATCGCGAGCTGATCCGTGGCGTGGACCGCGCAATCAACGTCACGGTGTCGGCGCTCAACGTCGCGGTCACGGTGGCGCTGGGCCTCGCCAACCAGCGCCTGGTGCTCGACCGCGTTGCAGCGCTCAACGACACGACCTCTGCACTCATTGCCGGCACCGCCCAGGCGCTGCGCACCCAGGGCGTGGACATCCAGAAGCGTGCCGCTTCGACCATGCTCGACATGGGTCAGCTCGAGCAGGCCTTTGCCGACGTCATTGGCGCCATCGACGACCTGTCGCGCTACCGCCAGGAGGCCCTGCCCAGGCTCGACGCCCAGATCGACCGCCTCGCCGCGCTCGCCAGCCAGGGCGAGCAGGCGATCCGCCGCATGGACGAGGGCAATCGCGCCGACCCGCAACGCTGACCTTCCCTGTCGGGACTCCCGCTTGAACGCTAAACCACAACACACAACGAGCCAGGACGCCTGGGTCGACGGCCGCCAGGGCCGCCTCTTCGTGCGCAGCTGGATGCCTACCGAGCCTTCGGCGCGGGCGCCGATCGTGCTGTTGCACGACTCGCTCGGCAGCGTCGAGCTGTGGCGCGGCTTTCCTGCCGAGCTGTGCAAGGCCACTGGCCGCCAGGTGTTCGCCTATGACCGCCTCGGTTTCGGCCGCTCCGACCCGCATCCGGGCAGGCTGGCGCAGGACTTCATCGCCAGTGAGGCCGAAGCCGATTTCGCCGCCGTCATCGACCAGCTCGATCTCGCGCGCTTCATCGTCTTCGGCCACAGCGTGGGCGGCGGCATGGCGGTGAACTGCGCCGTGCGTCATGCCGCGGCATGCGTCGCCCTGATCACCGAATCCGCCCAGGCCTTCGTCGAGGACCGCACCGTCGCGGGGATCGAGGACGCGCGCGAGCAGTTCAAGGACCCCGGCCAGGTCGAACGTCTCGCGCGCTACCACGGTGACAAGGCGCGCTGGGTGCTCGACGCCTGGATCGGCTCCTGGCTGCACCCGGACTTCGCGGCCTGGTCGTTGCGCGTCGTGCTGCCCGAGGTCAAGTGTCCGAGCCTGGTGATCCACGGCATCGACGACGAGTACGGCTCCCCAGCGCATCCGGCGCTGATTGCCGAGCTCAGCGCCGGCCCGGCGCAGCTGGCGCTGATGGCCGAGACGCGCCATGTGCCGCATCGCGAGCGCGAGGCGGAAGTCGTTGCCATGGTGAGGTCCTTCCTCAGCGCGCTGCCCTGAGCCGGAGCCGAACCGGCCCGTTTCTCCCCGATAGTGCCGATTCGCGCGCTTCGCTGCCCGCCGCGAGCGCAAGCCGAGCGCGCGTCTGCTTGCTATAAGTAAGGGGACGCAGCCCGAATTTGCCGGCGCTGTAACCACGCGGGGGAAACAGATCATGGAAAACGCACTCGCCGGCAAGCGCGTCCTCATCACCCAGGCCGATGCCTTCATGGGCCCCGTGCTGTGCGAAGTCTTCGCCGAGCAGGGCGCGGAGGTCGTCGCCAGCGCCGATGATCTTGCCGTGGTCGATGCGGCCGAGCGCGTGGTGCGCGCGGCCGGGCACATCGACGTCGTGGTCGCCAACCTGGCCATCAAGGCCCCATCGACCGCCGCGGTCGAGGTCACCGATGCCGAATGGCGCGACGTCTTCGCTGCGCTGGTCGACCCGCTGCCACGCCTGGTGCGCGCCGCTGCGCCGGCCATGGTCGAGCGCCGTGCGGGCAAGATCCTGCTTATGGGCAGCGCCTCGGCCCTGCGCGGCATGAAGCGCGCCTCCACCTACAGTGCCGCGCGCGGCGCGCAACTGGCCTATGTGCAGGCGATCGGCGTGGAACTGGCCGCGCACAACGTGCAGGTCAATGCCGTCGCGCAGAACTTCGTCGATAACCCGACCTACTTCCCGCCCGAGGTGCAGGCCAACCCGCGCTTCCAGGAGCGGCTGGCGCGCGAGGTGCCGCTGGGACGTCTGGTGTCTGCGCGCGAGGATGCGCTGTTCGCGGCCTACCTGTGCAGCCCGGCCGCGGACTGTTTCGTCGGCCAGGTGTTTCCGGTCTGTGGCGGCTGGGTGGGGCGGTAGGCGAGGCTCCAGGCCGCCGCGCGCTGAAGCCTTCCAGCTGCGCCCGCCCCTCGGGGCGCTGCAACAACTGCGGGATGCCGGGGTGCCGCCAGAGAATCGGGGTGGCAGGGCGAAGCCTTGCACATCGCGCGGGAGCTCGGAAGCAGGGCTGCGCCGGGTGGGACAAGTAAGATGCTCTATATTCGGGCGAAGAACAAAAGGTAGAACTGGGAGGCGTTCAACGCGGACTCACATTCGTCCAGGGGCTGTCACTGGCCACCCATTCCGGATAGCGGTCATTCGAGCGAGGCGGTATGCTGCTGGCCTGTATGCCAAATCGGTCGCCTCGACTCGGAAAGCTGTCGGCTGCTGCTTTGCCTGCGTTGTTACTCAGTGGTTCGCGTAATCTTCGCTTCTAAACAGTAACTTGCAGAACACGTTAGCGGGAGAAAGTAGCGGTGAACGTGATTCTTACTTCAACAGTAATTGCAGCAATCGTAGCTGGGCTCGTTGCCGCCTGGACCGCGCAGCGAAAGATTAGCATCGAGAACATCACGCAAGACCGCCGATCTTGGCGTGAGAAGGTCAGAGTAAAGTCGCTTACCGTCCACGACGCCATAATTTCCCGTGACAAAGAATCGCTGGATAAGCTTAGGGTAGAGTTCAGGGCGATTCTGAACCCAGAAGATGAAGATGATGGCGCGATCATCAGGTGTATTTCTCTTCCCGACGAGGGAAAGGAGCTTGAGCGTGCCGAGGAATTCGCGGAACGAATAGCGCTTCTGCTCAAACACGATTGGGAGCGTGTTAAGTTGGAGGCAGGTCCGCTCGTAATGAGGGTGAAGGTGGTTCGTGATTGGATCGTCAGGATTTCTTACGAGCCGGCGCGGGCGAAATATGAGCAGAAGCGCTAACAACAGCGTCAACTCGGACGCCCAACTGCGCTGCGCTCCGTTGGGCGCCGGTTACGCTGGTCGTTAGCAATAAAAAAGGAGAATCATCATGGCTATGATTAAATGTGCAGAGTGCAACAACGAAGTTAGCGATAAGGCATCGTCATGCCCAAAATGTGGCGCACCTTTGAGTCATTCAAGAATTAAAGAACAAAGGGCAGCAGTTACCCAGTCCCATCTGAACCAGGATCTTTCCGGTCCGTTCATGTTTCAAATTCTTATCGTTGCGATAGCTTCGGGGGTATACAAAGAATCATGGCTTGTATTTGGCGGAGCATTTCTTGGGTTAATGCTTGTTCTCATGATTCCGGTGGTAGGCAAAATCGTAGGCTTGGCGCTTGCCGGGGCATTCGGTTTTATCGGTTACATGCTGGGTAATGAGTGGTGGGGGCAAGAAGCTGGCTATGTATTTGGAGGATTGTTCTTTATTTTTTCTCTAGGTGCCAGCTTTGGTGGCATCGACTATATGAATGACATAATCAAAAAATAGCACTTATTCTAAATGGGTTACAAAAGTTGCCATAAGAATCTATAGGTGGATACTGTCATCTGTTCAATCAATTCTGGAGGTTCCCCTGTGCCAAATGCATATTTCCCCCACTCAGAGAAAATTGCATACGTAAAGGCCAGCGATCCACACCCTAAAAACACGCAGTACAGAATATCAATCGGATCAGAGGTCTGGGGCGGGGAGAACCATGAGGTTGTCAAGGTTCAAATGCTTTATGGCGTTGCAATCGCAGGGAGTAGAAGTCCTTCCTATCCGCTTGGTACCGACGACTTGCAGAGATTCATTAAGAAAGCGGAAGAACTCATTGCAAACAGGTAGTTGCTAACAATGGGCTCCAAGGGGCTGCAAAAAGCCCCGCTCGTTCATCGCTCAGCTTTTTGCCGTCCCTGAGCCCGAGCGTTGAACTAAACCGCTGACGCGGTGGCCGCGAACCCAGGCGTCACCGCGTTTTTTCATGACCTCTGCGCCGAAGACCTACCTTGAAGCTGGGGATGTCCCCGCGTTCAAGGAGAAGTGTCATGAGCCCCTTACGTCAGCAGATGATCGACGCGATGGTGCTGCGCGGATCGGCGCAAACCTGACGGTCGTCGCCATGGGGGTGCTGGCGGTCGTGACGGAGTATGCGCCGGCGCGTTCGACGCGCTTCGGCATGACCGGGCCGCTCGGGTTGTTCGCCAGGGGACTGCGCGGGGCGCTGTCGTGGTCGTGTCGCCCTGTGGTCACCTTCGTGTCGTTGCGACACCGGTGTGTTCCTCTAATCTGCAAGGCGTGATCTCAAGGAGTCCGGATGCAAGTGCAGAAACTCAGGCTTCAGCGTGGGTGGTCGCAGCAGCAGCTCGCGGAGCTCAGCGGTTTGAGCGTTCGCACCATTCAGCGCATCGAGAACGGGCAGACAGCCAGCGCGGAGTCCTTGAAGTCGCTGTGCGCGGTTTTCGAGATCGACTTCTCCACACTTTCAAGCGAACCGACCATGCCTGCTTCAGCCGCAGTCAATCACGATGAGCAGTTGGCCCTGTTCAGGGTCCGGAAGATCAAGGGTTTCTACATTCATCTTGCGCAGTATCTGGTTGTCATCGCCGGTCTGGGTGTCTTCAATCTGGTGAGCAATCCGCACAAACTCTGGTTCTTGTGGCCAGCGCTGGGCTGGGGGGTCGGCATCCTCGCGCACGCGGTGAGGACCTTCCACTGGCTACCCTTCTTGGGTGCGGAGTGGGAACGCAAGCAGGTGCAGAAGCAACTCGGCAGGCCGCTTTAGGGCGAGTGGAGTGCCGATGCAGGTGCGCTGAAGTGGGAGCGGCGCCAGCCGCGAGGGTCTGAGCGTGTTCATGCGCGGTGATTGCAACGCAGTCCCACCACCCGACGGAGTCAGGCTACTGCCGAGAAGATGCAGGTGCCGCAACGGCGCCAGCGAGGATGCCGCCATCGATGTTGAGTTCCGCCCCGTTCATGTAGGCGGCCTCGTCGGAGGCGAGCATCACGGCTACGGCGGCGACCTCCTCCGGCCGCCCGAAGCGTCGCAGGGGGCAATCCTGGACGAACTCGCGCATTCTGATCTCGCGCTCCGGACCCTCGCCCAGGAGCGGTTCCCACATGGGTGTCAGCACGGCGGCGGGGTGGATCGAGTTGCACCGGACCGGCAAGCCCTGCTCGGCGCAGTAGAGCGCCACGGTCTTCGTATGGTTGCGCACGGCGGCCTTTGACGAGGCATAGGCCGCGGCGCCGGGGATGCCGACCAGGCCGGAGCGCGAGGACACATTGATGATCGAGCCCGTGCTTGCCGATTGGCGCATCGCCTGAATGGCGTGCTTGCAGCCGAGAAACACACCGTCCAGATTCGTGCGATGCACGGCATGCCAATCCGCGAGCGAGGCATGTTCGGGGTCGTGCACCAGGCAACCGTCCTCGAATCCGGTGATCCCTGCGTTGTTGACCAGGACGTTCAGGCCCGCCGCTTCGCCAAGGATCTGCGCCATGGCCGCCTGCCAATGGGGTTCTTCGCGCACGTCGAGGTGTAGGTAGCGCGCATTGGCACCCAGGGCGGCGGCAAGCGCCTGGCCCATGTCTTCGTTGATGTCGCTCAGATAGACGAAGGCGCCATTTTCAACAAAGGTCGTGGCAATCGCTGCCCCGATGCCGCGCGCGGCGCCGGTCACCAAGGCGGTCTTGCCATCGAGTCGCTTCATAGCGCCGTTCCTCTCTTGTGCGAAAAAGCCGGGCATGCCCGGCTTTCGAGTCTTGTTCGCGTGCCGTGGTGCGCTTACTGCACCCGTACCTCGACCCTGCGCGCCTCCGCGGCGTCGCTGCCGCCGAGGGTGACGGCGGGGCGGCGCATCAGCACGCGCTCGGTGGGCACGCCGGCGGCGACGAGGGCGTCGCGCACCGACAGGGCGCGGTTCTTCGCCACTTCGGCGTTGACCGCTGCGCCGCCGGTCTCATCGTGGTAGCCGGACAACAGCGCGCTGGCCGTTGGTGTGGCTGCCAGTGCCGAGGCGACGGTGGCGATCTGCTCGTCGGCGGTCGCCGGCAGCGCGGCCTGGCCGAGCTCGAAGTAGATCTTCACCAGCGGTTCGCCGACTTCGGCGACGTCCACGAAGGCGACCTCACTCGCACCGTGCGCTGCAAGCGCCGGCGCCGCCTGCTTTCCGCCCAGCTGGTTGGCGGCCAGGCCGATGACGAAGGCGATGACCAGCGCGATGATGCCGAACACCACGCCCATCACGACGTTGAGCTCGCTGTCTTCCTGATCGAACATGTGCTGGATTCTCCTGTAGATGCGCGACCCGACGGCTCGGGCAGCGTGGACCGGATTCTATCGGAATGCGCTTGCAGCCGTATCCGGCGCTGCATCAGGGCAAGACTGGTGAGCCTCGACCACTCGCTCAGCGAGGCGGCCGCGCTTCAGTCTCAAGGTCGTGAGGGCTTGCACCCTCAATCCCGCAAGAACACCTGCAGCAACTCGTTCAGGAACCGCCGCCCCTGGAGCGTCGGCCGCAATTGCCCCTCTGCCATCTCCAGCAGCCCGCGCTCGCGCGCCTGCGCCAGCTCGTCGGTGATCGTCTCGATCGGCACCCCGGTGCGTGCGGCGAACAGCTTGGCCGGCACACCCTCGGTGAGGCGCAGCGCGTTCATCATGAACTCGAAGGGCAGCTCGGCTACCGACACCTCGCGCGCCTCCTGGATGAAGTCGTTGCGTGCCGCGCCTTCGAGGTAGCGCCCCGGGTGCTTGTGGCGCATCTCGCGGCGGATGCCTTCGTGGCTGGAGAGCTTGCCGTGGGCGCCGGGGCCGATGCCGAGGTAGTCGCCGAAGGTCCAGTAGTTGAGGTTGTGACGGCTCTGCTCGTGCGGGCGGGCGAAGGCGGAGGTCTCGTAGTGGGCGAAGCCGGCCGCGGCGAGGCGGGATTCGATCGCCTCCTGCATGTCGGCGGCGGTGTCGTCGTCGGGCAGCGCCGGCGGGTTGTGGGCGAAGGGGGTGTTGGGTTCGAGGGTGAGGTGGTAGCAGGACAGGTGCTGCACGCCGAAGCCGATTGCGGTGTCCAGGTCGGCAAGCGCCATGTCCAGGGTCTGGCCTGGCAGGGCGTACATGAGGTCGAGATTGACGCGCTCGAAGTGCGTGCGCGCAGCGTCGATCGCGCGTCGCGCCTCATCGCCGCCGTGGATGCGGCCGATCTTCGCCAGCATGGCGTCGTCGAAGCTCTGGATGCCGAGCGAGATTCGATTGACGCCGGCAGCGCGGTAGTCGCGGAAGCGCCCGGCTTCCACCGTGCCCGGGTTGGCTTCGAGCGTGACCTCGGCGAGCGGGTCGAGCGGCAGCAGCATGCGGATGCCGGTGAGCAGGCCGTCGAGCGTGGCCGCGGACATCAGGCTGGGCGTGCCGCCACCGATGAAGACGCTATGTACCCGCCGCCCCCAGACCTGGGGCAGTGCGTGCTGGAGGTCGGCGAGTACCGCATCGAGCCAGGCCTGCTCCGGGATGCCGCCCTCGCGCGGGGCGTGCGAGTTGAAGTCGCAGTAGGGGCACTTCCTCACGCACCAGGGAAAATGCACATACAGCGACAGCGGCGGAGGTGCCTCGAGCTGCGGACGCTCGGGTAGCGGCAGGGGCTTCGCCGGGGGGGTGACCGGGCTCAGCGGGATGATGCGGCGGCTGCTCACAGCGGGTAGTACTTGAGGCGGTCGAGCAGGTGGCGCATGGCGGCGCCGCGGTGGCTGAGGGTGTTCTTGAGCGCAGGTTCGAGCTCGGCGGCGGTCTGTTCGAGCTCGGGCAGCCAGAACAGCGGGTCGTAGCCGAAACCGCCCGCGCCGCGCTCGGCGGTGAGGATCTGGCCGTGCCATTCGCCGTCGGCGATCAGCGGGCGCGGGTCCTCTGCGTGACGCACCAGGACCACGGTGGAGTAGAAGTAGGCTGCGCGCTGGGCGGGCTCGGTGAGGTGCGCGAGCTTTTCCAGCAGCAGGGCGTTGTTGCGTGCATCCGACTTGGGCTCGCCGGCAAAGCGTGCGGAGATCACGCCCGGTGCGCCGCCTAGCGCTTCCACGCACAGGCCGGAGTCGTCGGCGACCGCCGGCAGGCCGGTGGCCGCTGCCGCGTGACGGGCCTTGGCGAGTGCATTCTCGACGAAGGTGGGGTGGGGCTCCTCGGCTTCACTGACGCCGAACACCGACTGCGGCACCACCTCGATCCCCAGCGGGGCGAGCAGGGCCTGCATTTCGGCGGCCTTCTTGACGTTGTTGCTGGCGAGGACGAGTCGCTTGCTCATGCTTCAGGCTCCATGAATGGCATTGCGTTGCAGTTCGAACAGGCGGCGGCCGCCGAGTTCGGCGAGGTCGAGCAGGGCGTTGAGTTCGGCGCGCGAGAAGGCGGCGCCTTCGGCCGTGCCCTGCACCTCGATCAGGCCACCGCCTTCGGTCATCACCACGTTCATGTCGGTGTCGCAGTCGGAGTCCTCGGCGTAATCGAGGTCGAGCACCGGGACGCCCTGGTGGATGCCCACCGAGACGGCGGCGACGAGCTCGCGCATCGGGTTGCGGGCGAGCTTGCCAGCGGCAACCAGGCCGACGAGCGCGTCATGCACGGCGACGCAGGCGCCGGTGATGGCGGCGGTGCGGGTGCCGCCGTCGGCCTGCAGCACGTCGCAGTCGATCACGACCTGGCGTTCGCCCAGGGCGGTGAGGTCGACCACGGCGCGCAGGCTGCGCCCGATCAGGCGCTGGATTTCCTGGGTGCGGCCACTTTGCTTGCCCTTGGCGGCTTCGCGCGCGCTGCGGGTGTGGGTGGCACGCGGCAACATGCCGTACTCGGCGGTGAGCCAGCCCTGGCCCTTGCCGCGCAGGAAGCCGGGAACGCTGTCGTCCACGCTGGCCGTGCACAGCACGCGGGTGTCGCCGAACTCGACCAGCACCGAACCTTCGGCATGGCGGGTGAAGCCGCGGGTGAGGCGCACGGGGCGCAGTTCGGCAGGTTGGCGGTTGCTGGGTCGCATGGAGGTTCCTATCGCTTGTCGAGTTTCTTGATGGTGTCGTTGATCTCGCGGATCGCGCGTTCGATCTCGTCGTCGTTGTCCAGCTCGCCGGAGGCGTCCGCACCCATGCTCGAGGTGTCGAGACGGGTGGTGTTGTCGTCGAGCGCCATCGTCCGTGTGGAGATCGCGTCGGCCATCGTTGCCTGACTGGCGTTGTCGGCATGCCAGCACATGGCGACGATGGACAGGTTGTCGGCACTGCTGCCGGCAGTGAGTTCTGCCTGCTTGAGGAGCTGGGGCACGCAGCGGCTGAGTGGGCCGCCGGTGAGTCCGCTGACGAGCGCATCGTCGCCCGCCGGGCCCCACACGCCGTCGCTGCACAGGGCGATGATGTCGCCGTCGCGCAGCGGTGTCCGGGCGGAATGCTCGATCTGCGGCGCGTGGCTGCCTCCCAGGCAGGAGTAGAGTCGATTGCGAGCGGGGTGGCTGTCGGCCTCGGCGGGCGTGAGGATACCCTGGTCGACCAGCAGTTGCGTGCGCGAATGGTCGCGCGTGCGCGTCACCACATGGCCGCGACGCAGCAGGTACAGGCGCGAGTCGCCGGCATGGGCCCAGTGCGCAGCGCCGTCCTGGATGACGCAGGCGACGATGGTCGTGCGCGGCGCCTCGGGCAGCGCGCGGTCGAGCGCATCGTCGAGGATGGCGTGATGGGCACCGGCGAGTGCGCGCGACAGGAACAGGCCAGGGTCGGGCAGGGCAGGGCGCGCCTCGCGCTGGAACGCCTGGACCACGTGGCGGGCGGCGATGTGCGCGGCCAGTTCGCCATGAAGGTGGCCGCCCATGCCGTCGGCGACGAGCATGAGCAGGGCATCGCGCGAATAGCAGTGCGCAATGCGGTCCTGGTTGTCGTTGCGCTTGCCGGTGCGGCTTTCCTGGTAGATCGTGAAACGCATGGGCAGTCTCTTCAGTTGCGTCCGATGAAGGACTTCAGCCTGCCGCCGAGGTCGGAGAACCAGCGTGCGGACGGTTGTGCCCCGGTGTCGCGCTGGATCAGCGCCTTCTGCAGGCTGTACACGCTCTGCGGCCGGGCCAGCGGGTCGAGCTTGAGGCACCAGTCCACGAGTTCGAGCAATTGTGGCGCGTAGTGTTCGGCATGGGTCTTCGCGACCGGCTGCAGGGTGTCCTTGGTGCTGCGTTCATCGGCACGCGGCGGCGCCTTGCCGGTGACGCTGGCATACAGGCTGGCGCCGACGCTGTAGATGTCTGTCCATGGGCCGAGCTGATCGCGCTTGTCATACTGTTCCGGTGCGGCATAGCCTGGCGTGTACATCGGCTTGAGCACCGGTTGGCCCACCATCAAGGTCTGGCGTGCCGCGCCGAAATCGAGCAGCACGGGCGTGCCGTCGGCACGCAGGTAGATGTTGGCCGGCTTGATGTCGAGGTGGAGCAGCTTGTGGGCGTGCACTTCGCGCAGGCCGTTGAGCATGCGGGCGAACACCGCGCGGATGAACAGCTCCTTGAGCTCGCCGCGGTGGCGCTGGATGTAGTCGTGCAACGTGCGGCCGCGCTCGAATTGCATCACCATGTACACCGTGCCGTTGGCGCGGAAGAAGTTGAGCACGCGCACCACGTTGGGGTGCATCAGCTTGGCGAGTGCGCGGCCTTCCTCGAAGAAGCACTTCATGCCGTAGCGGAAGGCGGCGCGGTGCTCGTCCGGGACCTGCGGTTCGATCTCGCCCTCCTTGCGCAGCGCGAGCGAATTGGGCAGGTACTCCTTGATCGCCACCGGGATGCCGGCCTCGTCATGAGCGAGGTAGACGATGGAGAAGCCGCCCAGCGACAATTGCCGCTCGATACGGTACTGGTCGAGCTGAAAGCCCTGTGGCAGCGCGAAGTTGGCTTGAGAGGGCATCTTCGTGGGCGCTAGAATCAGCTCTTTGCAGCTTCATTCCTGAGTGGGACCCGCAGTGTAATCGATCGCGCCGGGTTCCCGGAGACTCCACATGATCCACAGCATGACGGGTTTCGCGGTACAGACGCGAGACCTGGGCAGCGTTTGTCTGCACCTCGAACTGCGCAGCGTCAATTCGCGCTATCTCGACCTCGGCTTTCGTATCGTCGATGACCTGCGTGCGGCCGAACCCGCCATTCGCGAACGCCTGAGCGCCCGCCTGGGCCGTGGCAAGGTCGAATGCCGGCTCAACCTGCAGGCCGGCCATGGCGGTGCGCGCAGCCTGGCGCTCAACACCGCACTGCTCGATCAGCTCGCCGACGCCCAGGCCGGGCTGCGTGCGCGCTTTGCCGATGCCGCGCCGCTGTCGGTCAATGAGCTGCTGCGCTGGCCCGGCATGCTGGCTGACGACGGCCTCGGCTTCGACGAGATGCTGCCGGCGATCGTCGAGCTCACCAACGCCGCGCTCGACGAACTCGTCGCCACCCGCCGTCGTGAAGGCGACAAGCTTGCCGACATGATCCGCGAGCGCGTCGTGCGCATGCGCGAACTGGTCACCATCGCCACCCCGCGCATGCCGGCCGTTGTTGCCGAATACCAGGAGCGCCTCACGACCAAGCTGCGCGACGCAGTGGCCAGTCTTGACGAGGACCGCATCCGCCAGGAGGTGGCACTCTACGCGCAGCGCATCGACGTGGCCGAGGAGCTCACCCGGCTCGTCACCCACCTCGACGAGGTCGAGCGCATCCTCAAGGCCGGCGGGGCTGCGGGCAAGCGCCTGGATTTCCTGATGCAGGAGCTCAACCGCGAGGCCAACACCCTGGCCTCCAAGTCGCCCGCCACCGACATCACCGCCATCGCCATGGAGATGAAGGTGCTGATCGAGCAGATGCGCGAGCAAGTGCAGAACATCGAATAAGGAGCGCCTCGCATGCCCGGAACCCTCTTCATCGTCACCGCGCCATCGGGCGCGGGCAAGACCACCCTGGTGCGCGGCCTGCTGCAACGCGATGCACGCGTGCAGCTGTCGATCTCCTACACCACGCGCGACCCGCGCCCGGGCGAGCAGGATGGGCGCGAGTACCATTTCGTCGATGTGGCGACCTTCCGTGCCCTGCGCGATCGCGGCGAGTTTCTCGAGTGGGCCGAGGTGCATGGCAACTATTACGCTACTTCCAAGGTCTGGTTGAAGGAGCAGATCGAGGCTGGGCGCGACACCTTGCTCGAGATCGACTGGCAGGGGGCGCAGCAGGTGCGCAAGCACTTTCCGGATGCGGTCGGGGTCTTCATCCTGCCGCCGTCGATGGAGGCGCTCGAGGCGCGTCTCGTCGGTCGCGGCACCGACAGTCCCGACGTGATCAGCCGGCGCTTGCTGGGTGCGCGCGGGGAAATGCGCCATGTCGCCGAATTCGACTACGTTATAATCAACGACGAAATCGGTGCCGCGCTGGATGATCTCGTCGCCGTCGTGCGTGCAGCGCGCCTGCGCTGCGGCAATCAGCACCTGCGGCATCCCGAATATTTCGCCTTTCTCGAACAGGATTGAACATGGCCCGCATCACCGTCGAAGATTGCCTGAAACGCATCCCCAATCGCTTCCAGCTCACCCTGGCTGCGACCTATCGTGCCCGCCAGCTCACCATCGGCAGCACGCCCCAGATCGAACTCGAGCCGGGTGACAACGACAAGCCCACCGTGATCGCCCTGCGCGAAGTGGCGGCGGGCAAGGTCGGGCTCGAGATGCTCAACCGCGGCCAGGCCTGAGCCCGGGGCCAGGGGGTGAAGCATGCAAGCCAATCATGTAGGCGCGCCCCCTCAGCCCGCGCAATCCCCCGGCCCGATCTTTCGTCCGCCGGTGTCGAGCGTGCTGTCGCTCGACTTCCAGCAACTCAAGGCCAAGATCGAGACCTACCTCAAGCCCGAGGACGTCGGCCGGGTCGAGGCGGCTTACCATTTCTCGGCCGATGCCCATGCCGGGCAGTTCCGCGTCAGTGGCGAGCCCTATGTCAGCCACCCGGTTGCCGTCTGCTCGCTCGTCGCCGACTGGCATCTTGACGCCCAGGCGCTGATCGCCGCGCTCCTCCATGATGTGATGGAGGACACCCACATCACGAAGGCGGAGCTGACCGAGCGCTTCGGCAAGGTGTCCGCCGAGCTGGTCGATGGCCTGTCCAAGCTCGACAAGATCGAGTTCCGCTCGCAGGAAGAGGCGCAGGCCGAGAATTTCCGCAAGATGCTGCTGGCGATGGCGAGCGACCTGCGCGTCATCCTCATCAAGCTCGCCGACCGCCTGCACAACATGCGCACGCTGGACCACATGCGTCCGGCCAAGCGCCGCCGCATCGCCAACGAAACGCTCGAGATCTACGCGCCGATCGCCAACCGGCTCGGCCTCAACGACCTCTATCGCGAGCTGCAGGAACTGTCCTTCCGCAACAAGCATCCGCTGCGCTACGAGGTGCTTGCCAAGGCGATCCGCTCGGCGCGTGGCAACCGCCGCGAGGTTGTGGGCAAGATCCTCGCCAGTATCGAGGAACGCTTGCCGCAGTGGGGCATCGGCGCAGAGGTGCAGGGGCGCGAGAAGCATCTCTACGGCATCTACCGCAAGATGGTGGAAAAGCACCTGTCCTTCTCGCAGGTGCTCGACATCTATGGCTTTCGCGTCATCGTGCGCGACGTACCGAGTTGTTACCTCGCGCTGGGCGCACTGCACTCGATGTACAAGCCGGTGCCGGGCAAGTTCAAGGACTATCTGGCGATTCCCAAGGCCAACGGCTACCAGAGCCTGCACACGACGCTGATCGGCCCTTTCGGCATGCCGGTCGAGGTGCAGATCCGCACTCGCGAGATGCACCACATCGCCGAGACCGGCGTGGCCTCCCACTGGCTGTACAAGGAGGACGAGCGCACGCTGTCCGAACTCCAGCAGAAGACGCACTCATGGCTGCAGTCCCTGCTCGAGCTCCAGTCCACCTCGGGCGAGGCCACCGAGTTCCTCGAGCACGTCAAGATCGACCTTTTCCCGGGTGAGGTCTACGTGTTCTCGCCCAAGGGCAAGATCTTCTCCATGCCCAAGGGCTCGACGCCGGTCGATTTCGCCTATGCGGTGCATACGGACGTCGGCAACCGCTGCGTGGCCTGCCGCATCAATGGCGACCTGATGCCCCTGCGCAGCGAGCTCAAGAACGGCGACCAGGTCGAGATCATCACCGCCGCGCATGCCAACCCCAACCCCGCCTGGTTGTCCTACGCCCGCACCGGCAAGGCGCGCTCGCAGATCCGCCACTTCCTCAAGAACGCCCAGCTCGACGAGTCGGTCGCGCTCGGCGAGCGCCTGCTCAACCAGGCTTTGCGACCGCACGGGCTCACCCTGGGGCAGATCTCCACGTTTGCCTGGGACCGCTTCCTGCGTGACCGCGGTGTGCGCAGCAAGAAGGACATCTTCTCCGATCTCGGTCTGGGCAAGCGCTTGCCGATCATCGTGGCGCGGCGTCTGGCAGAGGCCCAGGACCTCGAATCCGGTCGCCCGGACGTGGTCAAGCCCAAGCCGGCAGGCGCCATCACCATCCGCGGCTCCGAGGGCGTTGCGGTCCAGTTGGCGCGGTGCTGCCACCCGATTCCGGGTGATCCGATCATCGGTACCTTGCGCAAGGGCCAGGGACTCGAGGTGCATACGCACGACTGCGCAGTGATGGGCAAGCTGCGTGGCGACCGCGGGCGCTGGGTCGATGTGGAGTGGGAGCACGTTGTCGATGATCGCCTGTTCGATGTCGGCATCCGCGTGCTCACGCGCAATGCTCGCGGCGTGCTCGCCCGTGTCGCCAACGCGATCGCCGAGGAAGACTGCAATATCCAGAGCGTCAGCATGGAAAGCGGGCAGGGCGACTACACCGCGCTCAATTTCACCGTCCAGGTGCGCGACCGCATGCACCTGGCGCGCGTCATGCGCGGGGTACGCAGGGTGCAGGAAGTGGTGCGCATTGGCCGGGCCAAGGGCGACGGGCGGGCGAGCTGAACGGCCGCCGCGCTGCTAGAATACCGGCCTTGTGTCTTTGCTTGCGCTGCGGCCAGGGCCGCTGCAGGCGCGACTGACAACCCTCATTGCATCCAGCCGGGACCCGACATGGCAATGTACGAATCCGATCACACCAAGTTCATGCGCGAATGGCTTGCGCAGCATCCCGAGCAGGCGGCCGAACAGCAGAAGGGCCGCGCGCTGTGGTGGGACAAGCCGCAGGACGTCCGTGCGCAGGGCGCGCTCGAGCAGGCCAAGGTGCCGGTCAAGCCCTACTACTACGACAGCAACCACTGAGCCGTAACGCCCTGAACACCTTGCCGCAAGGGCGGCGCGAAGGCGGCGCGCGCGCATGAGCCTGCCGCGTCGCCTAGCCTTCATTGATGTCGAGAGCACCGGCGCCCATCCGGTACGCGACCGCATCACCGAGATCGCCATCCTGCGGATCGAGGACGGGCAGGTCGTCGCAAGCTGGGAAAGCCTGGTCTGTCCCGGTCAGCCGATTCCGCCGCTGATCCGCGAGGTGACCGGCATCTCCGATGAGATGGTTGCCGACGCGCCGAGCTTCGAAGCGCTCGCCGACAAGGTCGAAGCCCTGCTTGCCGACTGCGTCTTCGTCGCCCACAACGCCCGCTTCGACTTCGGTTTCATCAAGAGTGCCTTCGACCGCATCGGACGCCGTTTCGATGCGCCGGTGCTGTGTACGGTGAAGCTGTCGCGCGCGCTCTACCCCGAGCATCATCGGCACGGCCTCGATGCACTGATAGAGCGCCATCAACTTGTCTGTGACGCCCGTCACCGCGCCATGGGCGACGTGCAGGCGCTCTGGCAGTTCGTGTGCCAGGCCCGGGCCGCATTCGCTCCCGAGGTGCTCGAGCGCGCCGTCGAGCGTGCGATGAAGGCAGCGGCCCAGGCCCCCGGCCTGCCCGAGGGGCTGCTGGAGGCGGTGCCGGACGTGCCCGGGCTATACCTTTTTCACGATACCCCCGAGCCGCCCGCTGGTGCGCGCGACACTCGGCCGCTATACGTCGGCCGCGCGCAAAGCCTGCGTGCGCGGGTACGTGAGCATTTTGCCGCGCAGGCCCGCAAGGGGCGCGACGCCGAGCTGGCAGCAAGGGTGCGCCGGGTGGAGTGGGTCGAGACCGCGGGCGAGCTCGACACCTCACTGCAGGAGCTGGCGCTACTACGCCGCTTTGGCCCACCCTACAACCGACCTCAGGAGCCGGCGGACACGGTCTTTGCCTTGCGCCTGCTGACGGGGCGCCGGCGGGCACCGATCTATGAACGCGTGCCCGTGGCTGGCACCGATCCGGCGCAATGGACGGGCCTGCATGGCGTGTTTCGCAACGCGCGCGAGGTGGACAACCTTCTGCGCGAACTGGCGATGCTGTATCGCCTGTGTCCGCGCCGGCTGGGGCTGGAGGGTGGGAGCGGTCCGTGCTCGGCTTACCAAGGGCGCCGTTGTGCAGGCGTCTGCGCACGACGTGAGTCGATTGACGAGCATGATGGGCGCCTCGCCGCTGCTCTGTCGGCTCTGGGTCCGAAGCCGTGGCCGTGGTCAGGCGCAGTGTTCGTGCGGGAAAGCAATGCGCACAGCGGGCGCGAGATGTTCCATCTTTTCGACCGCTGGTGCCACCTGGGCAGCGTGCCGGACGCGGCCTCGTTGGCGGCCATGGCGGCGAGCACCGCACGTGCGTTCGATGCCGATGTCGCGCGCATCCTCACACGCTGGCTCGCTGTGCCGGTTCATCTTGCCGGTGTGCAGCCGGTGGACGGCCGGGGCGCAACAGGCGCCGAGTAAGGCCTGTTCGAGGGCCTGTGTGTGCAGTGCGCTCAGTGTGCTGCGCAGCTGCGCAGTTCCGAGACCCGGTTCAACACCATGCCACGCCGGCCGCGCGGCTGGATCATGCCGTCGCGGGTCAGTTGCGAAAGGATGCGCGACAGGGTTTCGGGCGTCAGGTTGAGCTGTGCCGCAATGGTCTGCTTGTCGATGTCGAGGCGGATCTCACAGTGCTCGGCATCGTCGGGCGCGAGGCGGGTGAGGTAGTGCGCGACGCGCTGCGTGCCGCTCATCTGCAGCTGTACCTGCATGGTCGACATCAGGTCGTAGTTCGCCATCGCCAGGCGCATCGCCATCGACACCGAGAATGCGGTCGAACTCACCATGGCTTCGCGCAGGAGGGTGGTCGGAACCAGCAGCAGCTCGGTTGCCGTCATGGCCTGAGCGTTGACGATGTGCGGGCGGTTGAGCATCGCTGCGTCCTCGCCGAAGAAACAGCCTGATTCCGCCAGGCTGACGATTTTCTCGCCGCCCGAGGGTGAGAGCACGAAGCACTTCACCCGGCCGGAGAGGACGAGGTAGACACCGCGCGGACAGTCATCCTGCTGCACGAGCAGTTCGCCGCGTGCCGCGTGGATGGGCCGCGCGCCGGCCTGGAGACGGTTGCGCTCCGCGTCGTCGAGCATGTTGAAAGGGCTGAAGCGGCTCAGTAGGCTGCTTGTATCGACGACGGGGGGCTTGCTGCGGTTCATGCGGTTCTCCTGCGGACGCCGTGTCTGGCGCTAGACCTGTACACTAGACACTTGTGCACCGATTTACGCCCTGCCAGCGCTGGGCCGGACGCCCGGTGTGGCTTGGCGCATACCTCCAAAGAGGTATGCGCCAAGCGTGTAAGTGCATGATTTGAATAGGGTGGCAAGAATGTGTGCTTCCGAGTTGCCTGACCCTGGCGTTAAAGGGGTATGTCCACGTTTCCGACGTGGGATTGCCTGAGCGGAGGTTGAGGATGAACTTTCCCACCCTGCGTCCGCTGGCAAGGCGTTCGATCATGCTGCTGGTATCGGTGGCAATGCTCACCCTCACCCTGATCACCCTTGCCGGTATGAGCGCCTCGGTGCTGGTCGTCGAGAGTGCGCGCGGCAGTGCGAGCGCGATCAACGTTGCCGGCAGCCTGCGCCGCTACACCCATCGCCTTGCCAACCTGATCGCGGTCGACGCGCTCTCGGGGCGTTCCGAGTCGCAGCGGGTCGAGGCGGCGGTGAGGGACTTCGAGACCCATCTCGAGCACCCTGCGCTGCTGCGCTTCGTCGAGCGTGCGCCCGGCGAGTTGTTTGCCGCCACGTACCGCGGCGTGCACGCATCCTGGCACTTGAGCCTCAAGCCGCGCATCGAGGCGCTTGGCGCCCAGTCGCCACCACCGCCCAATGAGCAGGTCGAGATCCTGCTGACCGAGGTCGACGCCTTTGTCGACCAGCTCAATACCCTGGTCGCCGTGCTCGAACACGATACCGAGAAGCGCATCCAGGACCTGCGTCTGATCCTGGCAGGGGCGATTGTGCTCACCGTGCTGGTGGTTGTGGTGGCGCTGTTGTTGCTCAAGCGTGCGCTGCTGACGCCCTTGCGTGGGCTGCTCGATGCGGCGCGGCGTATCGCCGGCGGCGATTTCGGGGTGCGTGTGAGCTACACCGGCCAGGACGAACTCGGCCGCGTCGGTCTGGCTTTCAATCTGATGGCAGATGAGCTTGCCGGCCACTACCGCACGCTGGAGCAGCGAGTTGCCGACAAGACATCCGAACTTCAGCGCAGCAACCGCTCGCTGGAGTTGCTGTACCACGCCATTGCCCGCCTGTACCAGACGCCAACGGCCACCGAGGCGTATGAGGCGACCCTGCGCGACATCGATCGGGTGGCGGGCCTGGAGGGCAGCTTTGTCTGCATCGAGCCGCGTCACGGTGGGCCGGCGAGTGTGATCGCTTCCTCGATGGGGGGCTGTCCCGACCGCAACGAGCGTGGCGAGGATGCCTGTGGCGCCTGTCGGGCGGCATCCGATGGCGTTGGGCTGGCGCTTCATCACCCGGCCTTGTTGCGCTTTCCGCTGCGCGACCGTGAGCACCACTACGGCATGCTGCGCCTTTCGCTGCCCGATGGGGCCCGCCTCGAGGACTGGCAGCGTCAGCTGGTGGAGGCGCTGTCGCGCCACATCGGCATGGCGCTCGGCGCGAGCCGGCGCAGCGAGCAGGAGCGCCTACTGGCGCTGCAGGAGGAGCGTTCGGTGATTGCGCGCGAGCTTCATGACTCGCTTGCCCAGGCGCTGTCCTACATGAAGATTCAGGTCAGTCTCCTGCAGGGCGTGCTTGCCGATCCGCAGCGGCGTGCCGAAGCCGAGCCCATACTGGCCGATCTGCGTGAAGGCATCAACGCGGCCTACCGGCAGTTGCGCGAACTGCTCGTCTCGTTCCGGCTCGGCCTTGCGGGCGACCTGAAGACCCTGCTCGCGGATGCCGTGCGCGAGTACGGGGCACGCGGTGGTGTGGAGGTGCAGCTGGAAGTTGCGCTCGGGGAGTGCACGCTGCGTCCCAACCAGGAAGTGCATGTGCTGCAGATCGCGCGCGAGGCCTTGTCGAACATGGTGCGTCACGCCCAGGCTCGCAGGGCCCGGGTCAGCCTGATCGGTACTGACGACGGGATGGTGGAGCTGACTGTCATGGATGACGGCGTCGGCCTCGGCATGCCGCCGGCCGATGCGCATAACCATCATGGCATGGCGATCATGCGCGAGCGTGCCAGCAGCCTTGGCGGCAGTATTGCGTTTGATGACCAAGCCGACGGCGGCACCTGTCTGCGGGTGCGCTTCCAGGCGGCCGCCAGCCTTGCCGAGCCTGTCGTTCCCCCCGCGCCCGCAGAGGCGCGAAGCCACGCCGGAGAAAGCCGCGCATGAATGAGCACCACCGCGTCCTGATCGTCGACGACCACCCTCTGTTTCGCAAGGGATTGGGCCAGCTGCTGCAGATGGTGCCCGGTTTCGTGCTTGCCGGTGAGGCTGCGGACGGGGAGGAGGGGCTCGCGCTTTCCCGCCAGCTCAAGCCTGACCTGATCCTGCTCGATCTCAACATGCGTGGCATGAATGGCCTGGAAGTGCTGCGTGGCTTGCGTACCGCCCGTATCGAAAGCAAGGTCGTCATGATCACCGTTTCGGACGCCGGGGAGGATGTCGTCGCTGCGTTGCGCGCGGGCGTCGACGGCTATCTGCTCAAGGACATGGAGCCTGAGGCGATGATGGCAGCGCTGGCCGATGTCGCGGCTGGCAGGGTGGTGATTCCGCCTCAGCTCAATCACCTGCTTGCGGCTGCGCTGCGCAGCGAGACCCGCCCGCAATCGGTGGGGGCGGCAGGTCTGACCGAGCAGGAGACCCGTATCCTCGAGAAGATCGCCGCAGGTTTGTCCAACAAGCAGATCGGGCGCGAACTGGACATCACCGAAGGGACTGTCAAGGTCCATGTCAAACACGTCCTGCGCAAGCTCGACTTGCGTTCGCGGGTGGAAGCCGCGGTGTGGGCGGTGGAGCACATACGTAACTGAGAGACGCTCGCAACTTGACTGTAGTCAATGATCCATGCGGTCCAGGAGGTATCCAATGGAATCGATAAAAAGGTCAGGTCAGCGAAGTGGAATCAGTCACTCTCTCCCGCAGGGGTTTCCTGCGGGGCCGCATGCGCAAGGTTGCGCCCGCACAGCGCCCCCCGTGGGCGCTTGCAGAGGATGATTTCATCTCCCGCTGCACCCGCTGCGACGCGTGTGTCGAGGCCTGCCCGACGCTGATTCTCGTGCGTGGGGAGGGTGGCTTCCCGAGCGTCGATTTCAGCAAGGGCGAGTGCAGCTTCTGTACCGAGTGCGTCACGCGGTGCGAGCCCCGTGCGCTGTTGCGCACCGATGCGCATGAGTTGCCGTGGGCGCTCGCCGCGCGCATCGGCGATGCGTGTATCGCCGCCGCAGGGGTCGAGTGCCGGGTTTGCGGTGAGTCCTGCCCGGTCGGCGCAATCCGCTTTCGCCCGCAACTCGGCGGCGTGTCGCGTCCCCAGCTCGATGTACAGACGTGTACGGGCTGCGGCGCCTGCTTCGCCCCTTGCCCGACGCGCGCGATCGCCATCGAATCACGATTGGATACGCCCATGGAGAGCGAACAATGAACATAGCAAGCCTGGTCGTGCGGGCTTTTCCCGCCGATTTCCCCACGGTGATGGAAGCCTTGCGCAAGATCCCCGGCGTCGAGCTGCATGGCGCTTCGGAAGAAAAAGGCAGCATCGTCGTCACGATCGAGGACGGCGAGGGCTGGTCGGTCACCGACTCGATCCTTGCGGTGAATCTTGCCCCGAAGGTCCAGGGCCTGACGATCGCCTATGAATACACCGATGATGGTCTCGAATTAACGGAGGCATGAAATGAGCATGAATCGACGCGAATTCATCAAGAACAATGCGGTTGCGGCTGCCGCGGCCACGGCCGGTATCGGCATCCCCGTGGTCACGCAGGCGCAGGGCGTGGCGCCGGCAGGTACCAATGTGCGCTGGGACAAGGCTGCCTGCCGCTTCTGTGGCACCGGCTGCTCGGTGCTGGTGGGTGTGCAGAACGGGCGTGTGGTGGCCTCGCAGGGCGACCCCGACTCGCCGGTCAATCGTGGCCTGAACTGCATCAAGGGCTACTTCCTGTCCAAGATCATGTACGGCGAGGACCGCCTGACACAGCCGCTGCTGCGCATGCGTGGCGGCAAGTACGACAAGAACGGCGAGTTCACCCCGATCAGCTGGGACCAAGCCTTCGACATCATGGCCGAGAAGTGGAAGGCCGCGCTCAAGGAACACGGTCCGCGCTCGATCGGCATGTTCGGCTCCGGCCAGTGGACGATCTGGGAAGGCTATGCGGCTGCCAAGCTGCACAAGGCCGGTTTCCGCACCAACAACATCGACCCCAACGCCCGCCACTGCATGGCTTCGGCGGTGGCAGGCTTCATGCGCACCTTCGGCATGGACGAGCCAATGGGCTGCTATGACGACATCGAGAACGCCGACGCCTTCGTGCTTTGGGGCGCGAACATGGCCGAGATGCACCCCATCCTGTGGAGCCGCATCACCGACCGTCGCCTGACCCACGCGGGTTGCGAGGTGCACGTGCTGTCGACCTTCGAGCATCGCTCCTACGAGCTCGCCGACAACCCGATGATCTTCAAGCCGCAGACCGACCTGGCGATGTTGAACTACATCTGCCATCACATCATCTCGACCGGTGCGGTGAACAAGGACTTCGTCGCCAAGCACGTCAAGTTCAAGCGCGGTGAGACCGACATCGGCTACGGCCTGCGCGGCAACCATGCGCTCGAGGTGAATGCGACCAACAACGGCTATCCCGGCGCCGACGGCAAGCCCAAGGGCAACCCGGGCAAGGCCGAGGACATGACGTTTGAGGAGTTCGCCGCCTACGTCTCCGAGTACACGCTGGAGAAGACCTCCAAGCTCTCGGGTGTGCCCGAGGCCCACCTCAAGCGCATGGCTGAGGTCTATGCCGATCCGAATCGCAAGGTCACCTCGTTCTGGACCATGGGCTTCAACCAGCACACCCGCGGTACCTGGGTGAACAACATGATCTACAACGTCCACCTGCTGGTGGGCAAGATCTCGGAGCCGGGCAACAGCCCGTTCTCGCTCACCGGCCAGCCTTCCGCCTGCGGTACCGCGCGCGAGGTCGGCACCTTCGCCCATCGCCTGCCGGCGGACATGGTCGTTACCAATCCGAAGCACCGCGAGTACAGCGAGAAGATCTGGCAACTGCCTGAGGGCACCATCCCCGACTGGATTGGCCTGCACGCCGTGGCACAGAGCCGTGCGCTCAAGGATGGCACGCTCAAGTGCTACTGGACCACGACCACCAACAACATGCAGGCGGGGCCCAACGTCAATGACGAGATCTATCCGGGCTGGCGTAACCCGGAAGCCTTCGTCGTCGTCTCCGATGTCTATCCGACCGTGTCAGCGCTGTCGGCCGACCTGATCCTGCCGGCTGCGATGTGGGCAGAGAAGGAGGGCGCTTTCGGCAATGCCGAGCGTCGCAGCCAGTTCTGGCGCCAGCAGGTGAGCGCGCCTGGCCAGGCCAAGTCCGACCTGTGGCAGTACATCCAGTTTGCCAAGCGCTTCAAGGTTGAGGAGGTGTGGCCCGAGGAACTGCTGGCCAAAAAGCCCGAGTACCGCGGCAAGACGCTGTACGACATCCTGTATGCGAACTCTGAGGTCACCAAGTATCCGCTCGAGGACGTCGCCAAGGTCAATGAGCACGCCTGGGCGGGCTACATGAACGACGAGTCCAAGGAGCTTGGCTTCTACCTGCAGAAGGGGCTGTTCGAGGAATACGCGAAGTTTGGCCGCGGCAAGGCGCACGATCTGGCCGACTTCGATGACTACCACCGCTCCCGCGGTTTCCGCTGGCCGGTGGTCGAGGGCAAGGAAACCCTGTGGCGCTACCGCGAAGGCTATGACCCCTACGTCGAGGCAGGCGAGGGTTGGAGCTTCTATGGCTATCCGGACAAGAAGGCGATCGTGTTCGCGCTGCCCTACCAGGATCCGCCCGAGATGCCGGATGCCGAGTACGACATGTGGATGTGCACGGGCCGTGTGCTGGAGCACTGGCATACGGGTTCGATGACGCGCCGCGTGCCCGAGCTGCACCGCTCGGTGCCGGACGCGCAGGTCTTCATGCACCCGGACGATGCCCAGAAGCGCGGCCTGCAACGTGGTATGGCGGTGAAGATCGTCTCCAAGCGTGGTGAAGTGGTGGCGCGTCTCGAGACGCGTGGCCGCAACAAGCCGCCGGTCGGCCTCATCTTCATCCCCTTCTTTGACGAAGGGCGTCTGGTGAACAAGCTGATCCTGGACGCGACCTGCCCGATCTCGAAAGAGACCGACTTCAAGAAGTGCCCGGTCAAGGTGGTCAAGGCCTGATAAATGGAGGCGTGAGTCCGGCTTGCGCACGACCGACCGGGGGGCGGCGTGCGCGGGCGGGGATCCACGAATGAAATGAGCAAGCAAACGGAAAACACCGAGCGCAAAGGGGCCACCGTCCCGTCCTCGCGCCGCCGGTTCCTCAAGGAATCGGCGGGCGTGGCAGGCGGTGCCGGCCTGCTCGCGCTCGGTGCCGGGATGTACGCGAAGCAGGCGTCGGCGTTGCCGGCCACTGCCATCCGTCCGCCCGGGGCGCTCCCCGAGCCCGAGTTCCTGGCCGCCTGTGTGCGCTGTGGCCTGTGCGTGCGCGACTGCCCCTACGACACCCTGAAGCTGGCCGAACTGGGCGACGGTGTCGCCACCGGCACGCCCTACTTCGAAGCACGCAGGATCCCCTGCGAGATGTGCGAGGACATTCCCTGCGTGGTTGCCTGTCCGACTGGTGCGCTCGATCGTGCGCTCACCGACATCGAGCAGGCGCGCATGGGACTGGCCGTGCTCATCGACCAGGAGAACTGCCTCAACTTCCTCGGCCTGCGCTGCGATGTGTGCTACCGCGTGTGCCCGGTCATCGACAAGGCGATCACGCTCGAGCGCATGCACAACCCGCGCTCGGACCGTCACGCCATGTTGCTGCCCACGGTGCATTCGGATCACTGCACGGGTTGCGGGAAATGCGAGCAGGCCTGCGTGCTGCCGGGCGAGTCGGCGATCAAGGTGCTGCCGATCAAGCTCGCCCAAGGTTCGAAAGCCGACCATTACCTGCGCGGCTGGGAACAGAAGGAAGCGGCCGGGCAGTCGCTCATCGGCGACCAGATCGAGCTGCCTGTGCGAGGCCTGGAGGACAAGGCCTTTGGGGATACCCGCGTGCGTCCTGGTGAAGCGCCGACCCGTACGCCCGAGTATGCACCGACGGCCCCCGGCGGACTGGATTCGGGGTGGAAGCCATGAGCACGCAGACGACTTCCGTGATGGCGGGCGGCAAGCCCGAGCGCACGGTGCCGCCCACCAGTGTGCGTGGTGCGGCGATGCGTGGTGTCGTTGCGCGGCCAGGGCATGAAGCGATCGAGGCCAAGGGTTGGTTCGGTGCCCACAAGTGGTTGCTGCTGCGGCGCGCTTCCCAGTTCGGCATCCTTGCGCTGTTCCTGGTCGGGCCCTGGCTCGGCTGGTGGATCGTCAAGGGCAACCTGGCCTCAAGCCTGACCTTGGGCGTGCTGCCGCTCACCGATCCCTTCCTGATCGCGCAGCAGGTGGCGGCGGGGCAGTGGCCGTATCGCGAGGCCTTGCTCGGTGGTGGCATCGTGCTGGCCTTCTACCTGCTCCTCGGTGGGCGGCTGTTCTGCTCCTGGGTATGCCCGGTGAACCTCGTCACCGATGCTGCGGCCTGGCTGCGGCGCCGGCTGGGGCTCAAGGGCGGCAAGGCGCCTGCGGCGAGCACGCGCTACTGGCTGCTGGGGTTCGTGCTGGTGATCGCGGCGGCAACCGGTTCGCTGGCGTGGGAGTGGGTGAATCCGGTGTCGATGTTCCACCGTGGGCTGATCTTCGGCTTCGGCCTGGCCTGGGGCATCGTCGGCGGCATCTTCTTTTACGACCTGCTGATTGCGCCGCGCGGCTGGTGCGGTCACTTGTGCCCGCAAGGCGCCTTCTACGCGCTGCTCGGCCGTGCTTCGGTGCTCAAGGTGTCGGCCGCCAGGCGCAGCGCCTGCAACGACTGCATGGACTGCTTCGCCGTGTGCCCCGAGCCGCAGGTCATCCGTCCCGCGCTCAAGGCGGCCGGGCAGGACCACCCCCTGATTCTGGATGCCGACTGCACCACCTGCGGACGCTGTGTGGATGTATGCGGCAAGGACGTTTTCCGTATTACGACCCGATTCAACAGGAGCGAGTCATGAAAAAACAAACCCGCAATCTCGTGATCGCGCTCGTCGCCGCACTCGGCATCGGCGCTGCACTGCCCGATGCCGCCGAGGCCCAGAGCGTGCGCAGTATTCGTGGCGCCGACGTCGCCGATCCCGAACTGGCCGTGGGCAACTACAAGCTGATCCCCGACCAGGCCCCGCTGCCGCGTGACTATGTGCAGCAGCCACCGCTGGTGCCGCACAAGATCGATGGTTATGAGGTCACCATCAATTTCAACAAGTGCATGGACTGCCACTCCTGGACGCGTTATCGCGAGACCGGTGCGACCAAGGTCAGCATCACGCACTTCAAGGACCGCGAGGGCACCGAACTCTCCAACATCTCGCCGCGGCGCTATTTCTGCCTGCAGTGCCATGTGCCGCAGACCGATGCCCGCCCGCTGGTCGAGAACCAGTTCCAGCGCGCCCAGGGCCTGCGCTAAGGCCGACTGAACGGGGTATGAAATGACCGACAACAAGAAGAGTTTGATGCAGCGCATCCGCGGCGCCGGTTGGGGCGCGGTCGTGCTGCTGTTCGCGGCCGGTGTCGTGTTCTGGGGCGGCTTCAACTGGGCCCTGGAGGCGACCAACACCGAGAAGTTCTGCATCTCCTGCCACGAAATGGAGGAGAACGTCTTCAAGGAGTACCGCAACACCATCCACTACCAGAACCGCACCGGTGTGCGCGCGACCTGCCCGGACTGCCACGTCCCCAAGGAGTGGGGGCCGAAGATGGTCCGCAAGGTCCAGGCCTCGCGTGAGCTGTACGGCAAGGTGATGGGCACGATCGACACGCCCGAGAAGTTCAACAAGGAGCGCCTCCGCCTCGCCGAGAACGAATGGCGCCGCATGAAGGCGAACGACTCGCGCGAGTGTCGCAACTGCCACAGCTTCGAGTACTTCGACTACTCGGCGCAGGGTCGCCGCTCCAACCAGATGCACCAGGCTGGCTTCGCCGAAGGCAAGACCTGCATCGACTGCCACAAGGGCATCGCTCACTCGCTGCCGCCGGTCGCGCAGGATATCGGCGCCGAGCGTGGCGGTGTGACGCCGGAGACCATGCACCCGACGCCGCCCGCCGCCCAGCAGTAAGCCCTGGCGTGAAGGGCAGAGCGGGGGCTTAGGCGCCCGCTCCACATATCCGCCCCCTGCGGCGCTGATCAGGATCGGTGGCGCAGGGGGTTTGCCATTGCCTTTCGGCGCAGCTCGGGATGGCGTCGCCTGCCATCCCTGTGGTTCAATCCGTCCCCATGCTCGAAGCCCAAGATCTCGCCTGCCTGAAGGGCGATCGCCTGTTGTTCCGCGACCTCGCCTTTCGCCTGCAGGCGGGCGAAATGCTGCGTATCGCCGGCCCCAACGGGGTAGGAAAGACCAGCCTGCTGCGCCTGGTCACCGGCCTTGCCTTGCCGGAAGCCGGGGAGGTGCGCTGGCGCGGCCACTGTATCCGCCGCGAGCGCGAAGCCTTCCATGGCGAACTGCTCTATCTCGGCCATGCGCCGGCCCTCAACGACTTGCTCAGCCCGCTCGAGAACCTCCGCTTTGCCTGTGCCGCGGGAGGCGACCATGTCGCCGAGGATGACTGCGTACAGGCGCTTGTCCGCATCGGTCTCGAGAACCAGCTCGATCTCCCCGCACGGGTGCTGTCGCAGGGCCAGCGCCGGCGTGTGGGGCTTGCCCGCCTGTTCCTGTCGGCGCGGCGGCCGTTGTGGGTACTGGACGAACCCTTCACTGCACTCGACGTGCACGCGGTGGCCGATCTGGCCGCGACCCTGTCCGCACACTGTGCGGACGGTGGCTGCGTGATGATGACCACCCACCAGGATGCACCCTTTGCCCGCCCACCCGCGGTGCTCGATGTCGGAGCCTTTGCATGCTGAGCACCTTCCTCGCCGTGCTGCGCCGCGACCTATTGCTGGCGTGGCGCGGGCGCGCCGACGTACTGGTGACGCTGGCCTTCTTCGTCATCGTCGTCTGTCTGTTCCCGTTCGGTGTCGGTGCCGAGCCCAACCAGCTGCGCGCGATCGCACCCGGCGTGTTGTGGGTGGCCGCCTTGCTCGCGTGCCTGTTGTCCTTGCACCGGCTGTTTGCACAGGACTATGCGGACGGAACCCTGGAGCAACTCCTCCTGTCTAGAGAGCCTGCTGCTGTATGGGTGATGGCCAAGGTGCTGGCCTTCTGGCTCAGCACCGGCCTGCCGGTGATTGCGGTTGCGCCTGCGATGGCCTTGCTGCTTGACCTGGAGCAAGGTGGACTTTCGGTGTTGGTACTAAGTTTGACGCTGGGCACGCCGATCCTGACCTTGCTGGGCGCTGTAGGCGCCGCCCTGACGCTTGGCCTGAGAGGTGGCGGGATGTTGCTGGCGCTGCTTGTACTGCCGCTGTTCGTGCCGGTGCTGATCTTCGGTGCGGGGGCGGTCGAGGCCGAGGTGTCGGGTAGTGGTGCCTTGGCTCACCTGCTGCTGCTTGGTGGCGGGCTGGCCGGTGCGGTGGCGCTTGCCCCCTGGGCGTGCGCCGCGGCGCTCAGGATTTCGACCGAATGATGATGTGGCCGCGCATTTGCGTGTGTGGCCTTGAGACGAGACAACGACCGATCTTCGCATGACGACCTCCGAACGCAGTCGCAGCGTGCTCCGCTTCGCATCCCCGCAGTACTTCTATCCGCTCGCTGGCAAGCTTGCCCCCTGGTTCGCAGCCCTGGCGGTCGTGCTCACCCTTGCCGGCCTCTGGCTGGGCTTTTTCGTGGCACCCACCGATGCAACCCAGGGCGAGGTCTATCGGGTGATCTTCATCCACGTGCCTGCGGCCTGGATGTCGATGTTCATCTACCTGGTGATGGCCTTCTGGTCTGCGGTCGGCCTGGTCATGAACACGCGCCTGTCCTTCGTGATGAGCCAGGCGCTGGCGCCCACTGGCGCGATCTTCTGTTTCCTGGCGCTGTGGACCGGCGCGCTGTGGGGCAAGCCGACCTGGGGGGCCTACTGGGTGTGGGACGCACGCCTGACCTCGCAGTTGCTGCTGCTTTTCCTTTATTTCGGCTTCATCGCGCTCACGCGCGCGATCGAGGACCCGCGCCGCGCCGACCGTGCCGGCGCCATCATCGCACTGGTCGGTGCGGTGAACGTGCCCATCATCTATTTCTCGGTGAATTGGTGGAACACCCTGCACCAGGGTGCTTCGGTGAGCCTTACCAAGGCGCCGTCGATGGCGGCGACGATGCTCGCCGGCATGCTGGTGATGGCGATCGCGGCGTGGATGTACACCATCGCCGTGGTGCTGTGGCGGGTGCGCCCGATGATCCTCGAGCGCGAGCGCCACACCGAATGGGTGGGCACGGTGCTTGAGAAGGAATTGCAGGCCGTTGCAGCGAACAAGGGAGGACGTGCCTGATGCAATGGGAAAGCTGGTCCGCGTTCTGGGACATGGGCGGTGCAGCCATCTTCGTCTGGGGCAGCTACGCCGTCACCTTCGGATTGCTCGCGCTGGAACTCGTGCTCGTGTTCCAGCGTCGGAGAGACACGACGCGCCGACTGCTGCGCTGGCGGCGGGCGGTCGGCAAGGAAGTTGGCAAGCATGATGGCGGCGAGTTCGAGCCCGCCCTGGAGTCTGAAAGATGAAAGCCCGTAGCAAGCGTCTGATGTTGGTTGGCGGCGGTGTCGCCCTGTTGGTGGCGGCGGTCGCCCTCGTGTTGAGCGCCTTCCAGCAAAACCTGGTGTTTTTCCACACGCCTTCCGAGGTTGCCGAAGGCAAGGCGCCCCTGGGCAAGACCTTCCGCATCGGCGGCATGGTCGAGGATGGCTCGATCGCGAGAGAGGCCGATGGACTCACCGTACGTTTCGCCATCACCGATACCGCGAAGGTCATTCCGGTGACCTACCGTGGCACGCTGCCCGACCTCTTCAAGGAGGGCAAGGGCGCAGTGGTGCAGGGGCGGCTCGAGGACGACGGCATTTTCCGTGCGACGGAGGTACTCGCCAAGCACGACGAGAACTACATGCCACCCGAGGCCGCACACGCGGTCGAGCAGGCGCAGAAAGCCGCCCAAACCGTGAGCCAGTGACGCCATGATTCCCGAACTCGGACATTTCGCGCTCATCCTCGCGCTGGTGCTGTCGCTGGTGCAGGGCATCGTGCCGCTGGTCGGTGCCAGCCGCAACAGCATGGCGCTGATGGCAGTCGGCCGGCCTGCAGCACAGGGTCAGTTCTTCTTCATCCTGTTCAGCTACGTATGCCTGACCTGGGCTTTCGTCACCAGTGATTTCTCGGTGCAGCTGGCCGCGTCGAACTCGCACAGCGCCACGCCGCTGATGTACAAGATCACCGGCGTATGGGGCAACCACGAAGGTTCCTTGCTGCTGTGGGCGATGTCGCTGTCGTTGTGGACGGTGGCGGTGACGGTGTTCTCGCGCCACCTGCCCGAGGCCTTCATGGCCCGCGTGCTCGGCGTGCTGGGTTGGGTCAGCGTCGGCTTCATCTCCTTCACGCTCGTTACCTCCAACCCGTTCGACCGCCTGCTGCCGGCGGTGGCCGAGGGCCGTGACCTGAACCCGCTGCTGCAGGACCCGGGGATGATCATCCACCCGCCACTGCTCTACATGGGTTATGTCGGTTTCTCGGTGGCTTTTGCGTTCGCCATTGCCGCGCTGCTCTCCGGCCGGCTCGACGCTGCCTGGGCGCGCTGGTCGCGGCCATGGACCACGGTGGCCTGGGTGTTCCTGACTGCGGGTATCGCGGTCGGTTCGGGCTGGGCGTACTACGAGCTCGGCTGGGGCGGCTGGTGGTTCTGGGATCCGGTCGAGAACGCCTCCTTCATGCCGTGGTTGCTTGGCACCGCGCTGATCCACTCGCTCGCGGTCACCGAGAAGCGTGGTGCGTTCCGTAGCTGGACGGTGCTGCTGGCGATCGCGGCGTTCTCGATGTCGCTGCTCGGCACCTTCCTCGTGCGTTCGGGCGTCATCACCAGTGTGCATGCATTTGCGACCGACCCGAAGCGCGGTCTCTACATCCTTGCCCTGCTCGTGCTGGTGATCGGCTTTTCGCTGATGCTGTACGCGATGCGTGCCAACAAGCTGATGGGTGGCGGTAGCTTTGCGCTGGTATCGCGCGAGACCTCGCTGCTCGGCAATAACGTGCTGCTGACCGTGGCTTCGGCGTCGGTGCTGCTCGGCACGCTCTATCCGCTGTTCCTCGATGCGCTCAACCTGGGCAAGATCTCGGTGGGGCCGCCGTACTTCGAGGCGGTGTTCGTGCCGCTGATGACGCCGGTGGTGGTACTGATGATGTTCGGCCCCTTCCTGCGCTGGAAGGACGATGATTTCGTCGCGGCGGCGCGCAAGGTCGCGCCAGCCTTCGTTGCCAGCATCCTGATCGGAATCGGTGCGGCGATGGCGGTGGATCACCTGACCTGGCGCACAGCGCTGGGCCTGTTCCTTGCCGCCTGGGTGGTGCTGGCCAGCATCCAGCTGCTCTATGGCCGCCTCAAGGAGCGCGCCGGTGCATCGGTCGGATCGCGCCTGCGCTCGATCACTGCATCCTGGTGGGGTATGTGGCTCGCACACCTCGGAATTGGCGTGTTCATCATCGGCGTCACCATGGTCGGCAGCCTCGATCAGCACCTTGACGTCAAGATGCAGGAAGGACAGCGTGCAGAGCTTGCGGGCTACACCTTCACCTTCCGTGGCGCGATCGACGCCGATGGCCCCAACTACGACGCCGCGCGCGGCATCATCGACGTAACGCGCAACGGTCGTGCGATTGCGACTCTGACGCCCGAGAAACGCCTTTACTGGGCGCAGGGCATGCCGATGACAGAGGCCTCGATCGACATCGGCCCGTTCCGCGACGTGTATGTATCGCTTGGTGAACAGCTCGAGACCGGGGCATGGATCGTCAGCCTGTACTACAAGCCCTTCATCAGCTGGATCTGGCTGGGTTGCACGTTGATGGGTCTTGGCGGACTGTTTGCCGCGGCCGACCGCCGTTATCGCCGCCTTGCCGAGCGCGATGCCAAGGTCGGCGCAGGGCGCAGCGTTGCCGGCGCAGCCTGAGTGGAGACCGGACAAGCCTCATGAAAGCAAAGTTTCTCGTTCCGCTGCTGCTGTTCTTCGCTCTTGCCGCGTTCCTCGGCTTCGGCCTCACCCTCAACCCGCGCGAGGTACCCTCGCCGCTGATCGGCAAGCCGGCGCCCGAATTCACGCTTGCCCGCCTCGATCAGCCCGAGCAGCGCTTCGCACTCGAGGAAATGCGCGGCGAGGTGTGGTTGCTCAACGTGTGGGCGTCGTGGTGTGTCGCCTGTCGCGAGGAGCACCCCGTTCTGGTGCGCATGGCGCAGCAGAAGCTGGTGCCCATCGTTGGCCTCAACTACAAGGAGGTACGTGGTGACGGGGCGCTCAACGTACGCGGTATGGCACTCGACACCGAAACCGACCTTGCAATCCAGCGCGCCCGGCGCTGGCTGACCGACCATGGCGACCCCTACGTGCTGTCCGTGCTCGACATCGATGGCCGCGTTGGCATCGACTTTGGCGTCTATGGCGTACCCGAGACCTTCCTGATCGATCGCGAGGGCAAGATCCGCTACAAGCACATCGGCCCGATCACGCCCGAGGTGCTGAAGCAGGTGTTGCTACCGAAGATCGAGGAGGTCCGCCGTGCCGGCTGATCACTACAAGGAATTTGCGCTCCGGACGCTGCGCCTGGCTGCCTGCGCGCTCATGTTCGCGGGCGGGCAGTCCGCCTGGGCTGAGGGCCAGCCTGCGTCCGACCCCGGCTTGGCGCCGACGGTGGCGGCAGACCTCGCGCTCGAGGCTGACGTCATGGAGCTGTCGCACAAGCTGCGCTGCCTGGTGTGCCAGAACCAGTCGATTGCGGAATCCAATGCGCCGCTGGCGGTCGATCTACGCGACCAGGTGCGCGAACAGCTCGCGGCCGGCAACAGCAAGCAGGACGTCATCGACTATGTCGTCGCCCGCTATGGCGACTTCGTCCTTTACCAGCCGCCATTCCGTGCCTCGACTGCCGTGCTGTGGGTGGGGCCGGCACTGCTCCTGTTCGGGGGCGCCGGCTGGCTGGCCTGGCGGCTGCGCCGCAGGCAGGAAGAAGTGGCGGCCGATCATGGCCTGAGCGCCGCCGAGCGCGAACGTGCGCGCGTCCTGCTCGCGGGAGCGGACGAGGCAGCACCGAAATCTGAATCACCGGAGTCCCGTTCGTGACCGCCTTTATCCTTCTTGCCGGCCTGTTGCTGGCCGGTGCCCTGCTATTGATCGTTCCGCCGCTGTTGGGCGCAGGTGCGCGCCAGCGGCGCGAGCAGGCGCGTCAGAGCACGATGGCGCTGACCGTGCTGCGCGAGCAGCTGGCCGAGCTCGATGCAGACCTCGCGTCCGGCCAGATCGACGCCGAAAGCCATGCCCGCAGTCGCGAGGAGCTCGAGCGCCGCGCGCTCGAAGAGGGCGAGGCGGCTGCCGAAGCGGCTGAGCGTGCCGACGTGCGCCCGAGCCGCGGCTGGGCGGTGGCGATGGCAGTGAGCATCCCGGCCGTGGCCATCGCCTCCTACCTGGCGATCGGAGAGCCGGAGGCGCTCGATCCCGCAAACCTCACCACGCAGCAAGGTTTCACCCGCGAACAGGTCAACGACATGGTGGGCCAGCTCGTGGCCCGTCTCGAGCAGGAGCCCGACAACGTCGAGGGCTGGACCATGCTCGCGCGCACCTACATGGTGCTGGAGGATTACCCGAAGGCGGTCGCTGCGTTCGCGCGTCTGGGGGCGCTGGTGCCCGACGACCCCGATGTCCTGGCCGACTGGGCAGATGCCACTGCGGTGGTGAGCGGAACGGTGCAGGGCGAGGCCGAGGCGCTGGCGCAGCGTGCGCTGGCGGTGGCGCCCCAGCATGTCAAGGCGCTCGCCATTGCAGGCACCGGTGCATACCAGCGCAAGGACTTCGCGACCGCAGCCGGGCACTGGGAACGCATCCTTGCGCAGATTCCCGCGACCAACGACATGGCGAAGGGTTTGCGCGACAGCATCAACGACGCGCGCGCCAAGGCCGGGCTCGAACCGCTGGCTGCGCTCGAGGGGGCAGCGCCGGCGGCGGCCGCCCCGGTACTGACGATCAGCGGCCGTCTCAGCCTGTCTGCCGAGCTTGCGGACAAGGTGCAGCCAGCAGATGTCGTGTTCGTGTTCGTGCGTGCCGAAGCCGGCGGTCCGCCGTTCGCGGCGCTGCGTTTCACGGCCGCGGAACTGCCGCTCGACTTCGATTTCGATGGCGCGACACTGATGATGGGCGACATGCCCATCCCCGAGCGTGTCGTCGTCGCGGCCCGGGTTGCAAAGGGCGGTGACGCGACGGCGCGCAGCGGCGACCTCGAGGGCGCAAGCCCGGTGGTTTCGCCCGACAGCGAGGGACTCAGCGTCGTGATTGACCGCGTGCGGGAGTGACGGTCGCCGCTCAGCCGATGTATTCCAAACGCACCCGCTTCACGTTGCACAGCAGTTCGTAAGCAATCGTGCCCGCAGCCGCGGCAACGCGGTTGACCGGCACTTCGGTGCCCCACAGCTCGACCCGGGTGCCAATGTTCGCAGTCGGCAGGGCGCTGAGGTCCACCGTGAGCATGTCCATCGAGACCCGCCCGATGATGCGACTGGGCTTTCCGCCCACGCTCACCGGTGTGCCGTCCGGCACTGTGCGCGGATAGCCGTCGGCGTAGCCCATCGCCACCAGTCCGACACGCGTGGGTGTCTGCGCGACGAAGCGGCCGCCGTAGCCGAGCGCTTCTCCGACAGCGATCTCGCGTACCGCCATCACCGCGCTTTCGAGCGTCATCACCGGCTTGAGGCCGTTGTCTGGCGCCGGCATCGGGTCGGCCCCATAGAGCAGGATGCCGGGGCGCGCCCAGTCGCGCCGGGCGTCTGGCCAGCCCAGGATGGCGCTCGAGTTGGCAAGACTGCGCGCGCCGGGCAGGTTGGCGGTCGCCTCCTGGAAGCATTCGATCTGGTCCGCAGTGGTGATCACCTGTGGTTCGTCCGCGCGCGCGAAGTGCGTCATCAAGGTGATGTCGGCAACCTGCCTGCAGGCTTTCAGCCGTGCCCACACGGTGCCGACTTCCGCTGGCGCGAAGCCGGCCCGGTTCATGCCCGTATTCACCTTCAGCCAGACGTGGATGGGGGCTGCCATCGGCGTCGTTTCGAGCATCCGTACCTGATCCTCATGGTGGACGACGATCCATAGCCCCTCGCGCGCGACCTCGGCAAGCTCAGCCGCCTCGAACACGCCTTCGAGCAGGAGCAGCGGCTGACGAATACCGGCGGCGCGCAGCACCAACGCTTCCTCGAGGAAGGCAACCGCGAAGCCGTCGGCCTCAGCGGCCAGCGCCAGTGCGCAGTGCACCGCGCCATGGCCGTAGGCGTTGGCCTTGACTACCGCCAACGCGCGCGCGCCGTGGCGCTCGCGGGCGAGGCGGTAGTTGTGACGCAGGGCGGCGAGGTCGATCTGGGCGCGGGCAGGGCGCATGGTAGGCATCCGGGGTGCAATGTACAGGCTCGATGGTGCAGTCAACGCATTGGGGCCGCAATAGCGCGGCCCCAATGGCATGACTCCACGACTGATGAGCAGGGGATTCAGGCGGGTGACAGGGTGTAGCCCGCGGTGCTGCCGCCCGCCTTGCGACCGTAGCGGGCGAGGCCGAGGTCGTCATGGCGGATCGCCGGCTGGTGGCCGCAGACGAGATCGGCGACAAGTGCGCCGGCACCGCAGGACATGGTCCAGCCCAGCGTGCCGTGACCGGTGTTGAGGAAAAGCTCGGGGTAGGAGGTGGCGCCGATGATCGGCGTCGAGTCGGGCGTCATCGGCCGCAGCCCGGTCCAGAATTCTGCCTTGGGCAGGTCGCCGCTGCCGGGGAAGAGGTCGCCGACGACCATCTCCAGGGTTTCGCGCCGGCGTGGGTTCAGGCGCAGGTCGAAGCCGCCGAGCTCGGCCATGCCTCCAACTCGGATGCGGTCGTCGAAGCGGGTCACGGCCACCTTGTAGGTCTCGTCGAGCACCGTCGACACCGGCGCGGCGGCGGCATCGACCAGCGGTACCGTAAGCGAGTAGCCCTTGACCGGGTACACCGGCAGTTCGAGCCCCAGGCTGGCTGCCATCTGCCGGGAGTAGCTACCGAAGGCCAGCACGTAGCGGTCGGCGCGCAGGATCTCGTCGCCCTCTGCTCCCGCGACACGCACGCCGTCGATGTGGCCGCCACGCTTGAGCAGTTCGCGCACATCGACGCCGAAGCGGAACTCCACACCCGCTGCGCGTGCCATGTCGGCGAGCCGGGTGGTGAACAGGTGGCAGTCGCCGGTCTCGTCGTTGGGCAGGCGCAGGCCCCCGGCGAGCGGGGTGGCCCGGCTGGCCAGTGCGGGCTCGGCGCCGCCAAGCGCGTCGCCGGCCAGCAGTTCATAAGGTACGCCGCACTCGTCGAGTACGGCCGTGTCGCGCGCAGCTGCGTCTAGTTGGGCCTGAGTGCGGAACAGCTGCAGCGTGCCGCGGCTGCGCTCTTCGTAGTGCAGGCCGGTTTCGGCACGCAGGGTGCGCAGGCAGTCGCGGCTGTATTCGGAGACGCGCATCATGCGTTCCTTGTTCACCGCATAGCGCGCGCTGGTGCAGTTGGCGAGCATGCTCGCCATCCAGCGCAGCTGGAACAGGCTGCCGTCGGCACGGATCGCGAGTGGGGCGTGGCGCTGGAACAGCCACTTCACGGCCTTGAGGGGAATGCCGGGTGCGGCCCAGGGCGTCGAATATCCAGGCGAGACCTGGCCGGCATTGGCGTAGCTGGTCTCGAGCGCGGCACCAGGCTGGCGGTCGATGACCGTTACCCGGGCGCCGCGTTGCGCGAGGTACCAGGCGGTGGTGGTGCCGATCACGCCGCTTCCGAGTACGATCACGTTCATCCTGGTGTCTCCTGTCTTGTAGCTGTTGAATATCGGCAGTTTAGTCAGCAAAATGCAGTGAAAATCACCTAACTAATGGTCGATTCTAGTGATATGAACTTTGTTGCCCCGTGCCAGGGCACTTCAGGAGTGAAATGCGCGATCTCGACCGCATAGACCGCCGGATCATCGATCTGCTGCAGAAGGACGGCCGCCTGTCGATGACCGAGCTTGCCCAGCGTGTGGGGCTGTCGGCGACCCCGTGCACCGAGCGTGTGCGCCGTCTCGAACGCGAGGGCGTCATCACTGGTTACCACGCCCGCGTCGACCCGCGGGCGCTTGGCCGGCCCTTGCTGGTGTTCGTCGAACTCAAGCTCGCTGCCAAGTCGAACGACACCTTCGACCGCGTGAAGAAGGAGCTCGCGTTTGTCCCCGAGGTGATGGAGTGTCACCTTGTGTCGGGTGACTTCGATTACCTGATCAAGGCGCGTATCGCCGAGATGAGCGACTACCGGCGCCTGCTTGGCAACATCCTGCTCAAGCTGCCGTCGGCAACCGAATCGCGCAGCTACGTGGTGATGGAGGAGGTCAAGGAAAGTCTCTACCTGCCGCCCGAGCCTTGATCCAGGCCCCGGTCTGCACGTGACAGGGCGATCAGCAGCGGGATGACACCCGCGGCGGCGGCGAGGTGCTTGAGTGCATGTCCAGCGATAAGCTGCCCGGAGAGCGTCCAGATGCTGGTGTCGGCGGCCTCGAAAACCTTGGCCAGCCCGTATGCCACCAGGAGCCATCCCCATGGCAAGGCGCAGGCCCCGGGCCGCACACTGTGGCGCAGCCAGATCAGTAGGACCATGAAGCCGCCGAACTGCGTCAGAACGTATAGCCGCAGGTCGTCCTTCAGTACCCATAGGGCCAGCGCCGACGCGCCCAGCAACAGCCAGCCACCGAGCCAGCGCCGAGCCGCTCGGTCGCCGAGGCGCTCGCCGGCAAGGGCGCCGAGTGCACCGGCAAACGCGATGCACATGGCGAGGCGATCCCAGAACAGGCTGGCACTGCTGGGGTCGAGGTGGTACCAGGCGCTACCCGCCCCAGTCAGGACCAGGCCGATGAAGAACACCCTCAGCGCCATGCGCTGCGAGGGCGGCGCGTGCGCTCCCCGCACCAGGCCTGCAAGGCCCGCCGCACAGAAGGCGAGGCTGCTCAGGACATCGGCAGCGTTGGGAATGAGCAGGCGGCCGATTGCAAGTGCGCGCGTGTCGGCGAATTGGTGATACTGCGGCGACTGTGGGATGGGCGCTACGAGCGCGAGTGCGAGGGCGCTTACGCCGAGCACGGCCAGCGCTGTTGCTTGGGCATGCCATGTCTTCGGTCGGCGTGGACTCATCACTTGCCTCCGCTGTTGCCTCAGGGTGTGATCCAAAACGGCCGACTCGCATGAGCCGGGTTGAGCGTCTGAATCCGTATTAAGCGGGTGTAGAGCGACATGCCAAGTACGGCCAGCCCCCCGACCCAGCCGGTGGCTCCAGCGCCCGATCGCCGAACGGCGGCGCTTCAAGCTTAATCCAGCAATCCCAGAATGGCTGCCTTTACCGCGGTGGCGGTCTTGTTGGCGCAGTTGAGTTTGGCCATGGTGTTGGCGGCGTGAAAATTCACGGTGCGTTCGGAAATGCCCATGAGAATCGAAATCTCCCCGGCAGTCTTGCCCTCGGCGGTCCATCGCAAGACCTCGACCTCACGGGTCGTCAGTTCGCCGAGATCTTGCGCGTGGTGTTCGCGGGCCAACTGATGACACAGGTACTCATGGCCCGCATGGGCGAGAAAGCTCAAGCGCGCCCCATTCGCGAATAGCTCGGCCGAACTCAGACACTCGGCGCCGCGAACGAAAGACACCAGGCTCTGCCGGCCGCGACAGTCCGTGGCAGATTGAGACCAACCGTTGGCAATGCCGAACTGCCTGGCTTCTTCCCAGAACGTGTCGCTGGCCTGTGAGTAGTGTTCGGACCAGACGAAGGGCAGTTGCGATGCCATTCCACGCATGACCACGGGATCGTTATTGATGTATCCACGCTCGGCGTAAAGGGTTTGCCATTGTTCCGGGTAGTTGTTGAGCAGAACGATGCGGGGGTTGCTCAGTGGATAGCGGAAGCGCACACCGTAGGCCAGGTGGTCGAAGCCAAGTGCCTTGCTCTCAAGCTCGATCACCGAGAACACTTCGGTTGCACCGTGCGCGGCGTTCAGTCGGGTCAGGAGGTCTTCGCGCCAGATGTTCATCCGACGCCCTCTGGCCGGGTATCGGGATCTCTGAACCTGTCAACGTTGACATGCCTAGAAACACACCGGCGCGCTAATGTCTGGCAACAATGAAGCGCTTCAAACCAATAACAACGCGTGAGCAGATGAGAACAGAACAGCCAATGACGTCCGTCGTTCGGGTATCGGACGATGGACTCGTCCGTTTGCCGGAGCAGGCCTTGAGCACTGTCCGGTTGCGTCACTTCGCCTCGGGTCTGGACGTACCGGAGGCGGCCCCCATTCCGGGGTGTGGTGACGTGACTGAGGTGACCGGGTTCACCGAATGGATCGCGGGGCGTCGTCCTTACATCAGTCTGGGTTGGGATTGGGTGCTTGATGTCTTGCACGGTCATACCTTCCTAAAGCGCACGGGCGAGCCACGATCGAACGTCATGCTGGTCGACGGGCACATGCGGGATCTGGGCATGGCTGCCTCCCTGCGGCGACTGACAGCCATTGTCGATGGTCTGGCCTGGACCAAGACGGTGTGGCCTTCCATCGTTCAGCGCTACGGCGGCGTCGGCTGACCCGGGCGCCAGAAAAATACATCATCCAAAATGGCACACGAACAACCGAAAATTCGCCTTTACAAGCGGATTTCGCTTGAACAAAAGCTCAAACGATATCCGTTGAGAATATCAATTTTGATGTACATCGAAAAGCAAATGTCATGATTGGTTTGCTTCCGGCCAGAGGAGCATCATCTTGAGCAATTCGGTTGCCCGGCTGCATCAAGCCATGTCGATCGGCACGACGAGCGCGGCGGCCACGGTGGACGGGTGTCTGACGCGTATCGATCTCTCCAACGGCATCATCAACGCCGTGGTGACCCTGGATGCGGCGTCTGCGCGCCGGCAGGCCGAGGCCTGTGACCGTGAGTCTGTCCATGACCCTGCGAAGCTGCCGTTGCGGGGCGTGCCCATCACTGTCAAGGATGCGTTTGCCACGGCTGGCATGCGCACGACCGCTAGCCACCCGCCGCTGGCTGACTACGTGCCTGACACCGATGCGACCGTGGTTGCGCGTTTGCGCCAGGCGGGTGCAATCATCCTGGGAAAGACGAACCTGTCCCGACTGGCTGGCGACCCTCAATGCATCAGTCCGGTATTCGGGGCGACACGCAACCCATGGCGTCACGATGTCACCCCGGGCGGCAGTTCCGGCGGTGCCGCCGCCGCGGTGGCCATGGGGTTCTCGTACATGGACCCGGGCAGCGACCTGGGCGGCTCCATCCGCATCCCGGCGGCCTACTGTGGCGTCTATGGACTCAAGGCCACGGAGAACCGTATTCCGAGAACCGGTCACATTCCGCATCTGCCCGGGCAGCCGCGCAGTGTCCGACACATGCTCAGTTTCGGCGTACTGACCCGGTCGATCGAGGATCTGGCGCTTGGTTTGTCGGTCATGGCGGGGCCGGACCGTATCGATACCGAGGTGCCGCCGGTCGCCGGAGTGGCCGGCCGTGCCCGCACTGACCGGCTGCGCGTCGCTTGGTGGGATGACTTCGCCGGCCTGCCCCTGTGCGATCGTACACGTGCCGGCCTGGATCGGACCATCGGGCGGCTCACCGATGCGGGCGTAGAGGTTGTACGGTGTTTTCCCGACGCCTTCGATCCTGAGCGTGCCCTATACGCTTATGGTGTGCTCGCCGGCGCCGAGATCGGTCTGGCCTTCAAGCCCTGGGAGCGTCATCTGATCGCGATGGCCGGTCGCCTGATTCCCAAGCGCCAGCCTCTCACCCGAGCCTTCACGCAAGGTTTGCGGTTTGACTGGCGTCGCTACAACGCCGCGCTCAACATCCGGGATCAGCTGATCAGTGCCATGGAGAACTTCCTCGATGACCACGATGTGCTGATTTGCCCCACGGCACCGCGGACCGCTTATCCGGCGTTCGCGCTCAAGCCGCTGGGCAAGCCGCCGACACTGGTGGTCGGTGACCGGGCCCTCCCTTTTCTGGAGGCCACCGTCAGTATGGTGGGGCTGTTTTCACTGACCGGTCACCCCGTGGTTTCGCTGCCGGCTGGCCCGGTCGATGGCCTGCCAGTCGGTCTGCAGTGTGTCGGGCGGCGCTGGGGGGATGAAGCGCTGATCGAGGCCTGTGCACAAATCGATCGCATCGTCGATGGCTACGCGACGCCGCCGGCTGCAGCCAGCTGACGGCGACTGGTAAGAGGGACTGCCGGCCCGAGAACAATTCCTTCTTCAGTACATCCGAATGGCATTCGTCTCGGCTACATGAGCCATGAAAGCAAAACGCCAACCCCGGAGGATTGGCGCAAGTGCTTGAATTCAGGTGGAGCGGGTGAAGGGAATCGAACCCTCGTCATCAGCTTGGGAAGCTGAGGTAATAGCCATTATACGACACCCGCCATGCGCATCCGGCCCCTGGCCGAAGCGAACAAGGTCGCCATTCTACTGGGCGCAGGCCGTCCGACGCAATGTGTCCAGGTGAGCCCGGCAGGTGGTGTCAGCGATGACGGAGTGACTGCGGTTATGCGTCGTGGCGCCGCCTCAAGGCAGTCCTGCTTGCAGATACGCATCGAGCTGCAGTACCTCGGTGCGCCATTGCAGATTGTCGTTCGTGCTCGTCGTTGCCAGGTGCTCAGCCGTGATCAACAGGGCGGCGGGCGAGGCGAGCAATCCAAGGTTGTGGCGGACTGCGTGCAACGCGGCGGATACGCTCCGTCCGTCCGATGATTGGTCTTCCCCGAAGAAGCCTACCGCTTGTTGCAGCATGAACGGGATGTTCGACACGTATACCGTGTCCACAGCGAAACCGTCGTTGCTTGCCCGCTCCGAGAGTCGTGCGGCAAGGCGTCCGAAGGGCCGTAGCGGGGCGTCGGGCGAGGTTGCAAGATCCAGTTGCAGCACTCTGACGGCGCCGGTTTCGAACAGCTCGCGTATGTGCCGGTAGCGCTCTGTCGAACGTTCGTTGAGCCAGCTGTCGGGGCGGGACAGCTCACGGCCAATCCAGTCCCGTACGTCGGTGGAGAACATCCGCAGGCGAGGGCGCTGGGGCAGTTTCGGGGTGACTGCATCCACGAAGGCTGCGGGTGAGTCGGCCCTGCGCAATGCCTGGCGTACTGCTCGCCAGACGCGGAACTGGTGCAGATTGATGTCGCACAGATACACGCTGGCGGAGCTTCTGGCCGCGGCGATGTCGAGATTGCGAAAGCTGCCCCAGCCGACATGGATGCAGGGCGCCGCGCGCCGGCTCGCGCGCAGCGCAGCGAGAGCGCGGGCGGTGCCTTCGTCCTCCCGCATCGTCACGGTGTAGCCGCCGCGGTCGGGTCGCAGCGGGCGTCCGCCGAGCAGCCAGGGCAGCTCCGTGCGCATGGCGGTCGAAGCCGCTGTCATCCGTGTCGAGCGGGGGGCAGAGGTGAAATCTGCGCTTCGATGTCGCCGTAGTCGAACGCCTCGCAGGCGTCGAGATCGAGTCCCAGCGCCGACGCCGGCAAGGCGAACTCGGTGGATGCAGGCGGGACGTGGCGTGCCATGGCCGAGACCAGGCTGAATCCCTTGCCAGCATCGAAGGTGTGGGCGAGGCCGGCGGGCCAGAACAGCATGTCGCCGCGCGCCACCGCCACCCTGAGTACTGCTTCGCCTCGCCGGCCCGGATGTTCGATGAAGAACGTGGCGCTGTCCGCGGTGATCAGCGCAATACGCCCCGAGTCGTGTACATGGGGTTCGCGGTTGCGTGTCCTCAATGGGCCATCGGGGTGGCGCTCGGCCGGGGCGCGCACGTGGATTGCCGACGGTCCGCCGATCGACCGGGTCAGCAGCAGGCTCTCGAAACGCATGTCGCCGATGTCATGACCATAGCCCGCGGACTCGAGGTCGTGGCGTGCGCGCATGATCTCCTCGACTTGATCGACAGCAGCCGGGCAGCGGCGCAGGAAACGTCGTTCCTGCCAATGCCTGCCGACCATGTCCTCGAACTCGTGGGTGGCGAGCGAGCCCGCCAGCAGTGTTTCCCAGAATGCGAGCAATGCCGCGTTGCTGGGCAGCAGGCTTGCGGTAGGTGAAATCGACGCCGTCATCATGTGCTCATCACTGTGCGGACTCATGCGACCCGCGACATGAAGTCCTCGAACTTGCCGCCTGCGGAGCGTGGAATGGCGTCGACATAGTGAAACTCGAGCTTGAAGGGGTAGCCCAGGTTGCGCTGTATCTCCTCGCCGAGGCGCAGCTCCGTGGCTTCATCAGGTCGGTGCGTGGCCACGATGTCGACCTCGATACGCTCGAGCTCGACCTGGATCATGCGCAGCTGTCGCAATGGCACGATGGTGTTCATGGCCTTGTAGTTCAGGATCGGCCAGTGGCATCGACCGTCCGGCAGGCGCAGCATGTTGCGTTGGCGGCCAAGGATGCGCCTGATGACCGGCAGGCCGCGACCGCAGGGGCAAGGTTCGCCGACTTCGGCATAGTCGCCAACTTCGTAGCGTAGCAGCGGGAAGGCAAAATTGTGCAGCGGTGTGACCACCACTCGTCCGATGTCACCGGGGCCGCAGGGCTGGCCGCCGGCGTCGAGGATCTCGATGCGGGCGTTCTCGGCCTGTAGGTGGTAGTGATCGTGCTCGGGGCATTGCAGCGCGAGGTAGCCCGTCTCGCGCGTGCTGTAGATGTCGGTCAGGGAAACACCGAGCAATTGCCGGCAGCGCTCGCGCAAGCCTTCGGGCAGCGCTTCGCTTACCGTGCGGACCTCGCGCAGGCGCTCCAGCCGCAACGGCCTGCCGTCTTCAAGGGTGCGCAGAAGGGTGTCGAGAATCGTGGGGTGGGTCAGCAGGTATTCGGGTTGTTCGCGCTCCAGCCAAGCGATCTGCTGGTCGACGCTCGAGCGTACGTCCAGCATGGCAACGGGGCCGGTGCGGACGAGGTCGGCCGTGGCGCTGCCCCAGTTCGGGCCACGCCCACCCTGGGGGGGCGCGGCACTGCCATCGGGGAAAAAGCGGATTGAACACAGCTTGCCCGCCACGTCACGCGCATGCCATTCGTGGTCACGAAGCGTGAATGCCTCCCAGAACAACTGGGTGAGCGTGGTTTGCTCGACGGCGATCGGCTTGCCTGTCGAGCCAGAAGAGAAAATGGTTTCGCGACCACCATGCGCTTGCGGGCAATGCGTACTACGCAGCGCCGCTTTCTCTTCCTGCACGGTGTCGCGCTTGAGGACCGGGATCGACCGCCATGCGCTTTCGTCCAGTTGCGCGGGGAGGTGTGCGAGCGTGCGGGCGTAGTAGGGGCTGTGCTTGCGGGCGTGGGCGACGAGCTCGGCAAGCTGGCGCAACTGCATGCTTGCCAGCCGCTCGGCAGGCCACCATTGCGTGGCTGCGAACTGATGCAGCAACCCGAGGCGCATGATCGCCCTTGGTCCCGGCAACGCTGGCCAGTGCAGGCCAGGCATCGTGCTTACGAAGTCCATGCTTGGGGGACGCTTGCTGCGGTTCCGGATGAAGTGGATGAGAAAGGTCAAAAACCACCGCGCCAGGGCGGGACCCGGCACGGTGGCGGTACGACGAAGGCTGCAGCCGTCAGAAGCCGAGGCGCAGCGAAACCGCGGCGGAGTAGCTCGGGTCCTCGCCGGAGGTGGCGGCATGCGCCGACACGGTCACAACCATGTTCGGCTTGATGCGGTGATCCACATCGACGCCGACACGCTGCCAGTTCTTGCGGATGCGGGCGCCTGGCTCGTTGAAGCTGAGCAGACCGCTCGCCTCGCTGCCAGATAGCGCCGGGCCACGGTCGTCGAGGCGATGAACGGTCTCGATCGTGCCGCGGACCCCGGTCGCCGGCGTCAAGCTCCAGTCGGCGGCGACGCCGAGGCGGAGCTCGTCGGCGTTATGTTTCTGGCCGTCAAAGGTAGCGGGGAAAGCGCCGCCGCTCTCAGTGTAGCCGTCGACCTTGACCCGGCTCCAGGTGTAGGAGGCCCAGGGCGTCAGTGTCGCCGAGCCCAGCCGTGCGGCGTCGAACCAGTCCGCACGCAAGCGCAGTGCGAGTGCGTCGACGTCCGGGCTGCCGCTCGAACGTTCCTGCGTCGTGCCGTTCATGTAGCCGCGCCGGATATCGGCATCCCAATCACCGAGCACTGCGGTGACGGAGCCGACGATGGGGGAGCCTTCAGGGCGCCAGTTCACCTCGCCCACCAGGAACTGGCCGTCGACCTTGCTGCGGCCGCCAAAGGCGAGATCCTGAGTCTGGCGTCCGATGCCGACGCCGACCCCGGCGCGCACGGCGCCGCCAGCGAAGTCGGTGCACACACCCACCTCTCCCGTGCCGACGCGGGCATCCTTGTTCTCGTGTCGGGCGAGATCGCCGGTCGCCCAGAAACAGTTCGTGCTGCCGAGCTGTGGATAGCTCATCAGCGGGCGATGGTGGGCGCCATTGAGCGGCAGGTTGGTCAGTTGCAAGCCGGAATGGAAGGCCTGGCCGGCGCCGGAGACGCTGCGCAGCCAGTCCTGCACGCTGATGATGCCGCTGCCGTGACCCACACGTGCGAGCCACACCTGATTGCGCCCCTCTGCATCCCGGCCGGTGCCGACTACGACGTTGCCGAGGCTATTCACGCCGACCTCGCCACCGTCTGCCAGCCGCCAGCCTTCGGGCGTGGTCACGCCCGCGCCCGCCAGCCAGTCCGACACCGACTGCATGCCCGTCGCGGCCGTCCAGCGGAAGGGCTGGTAGATCGAGTCTGCGTCGTACGTGACCCCGACCACGACGCTGCCGTCGTCCGAGAGCCCGCTCGCCCAGCTATAGTTGCCGCCCAGGGTGCCGAGGTCGGCCATGCCGCCCGCCTCGGTCCAGCGGAAGGCATGGTATTGGTCCTCTTCGGTGCGCGCGTATCCGATCACGACGCTGCCGTCGATGTTGACCCGGTAGGCGTAGCTCCAGTTGCCACCCAGTGTGCCCAGGTTGGTCATGCCGGAGGCCTCGGTCCAGCGGAAGGCGTGCGTGTGTCCGCTCTCTGTGTCCGCGTGGCCGACCACCGCGCTGCCGTCACCGGAAATGCCGTATGCGTAACTATAGTTGCCGCCCAAGGTGCCCAGGTCGGCCATCCCTCCCGCTTCCGTCCAGCGGAATGCATGGCCATGGCTTGCTGCAGTGTATGCATATCCGGCTACGGCATTGCCATCGTTGGACACACCGGTCGCGTAGCTGTAGCTGCCGCCCAGGGTGCCCAGGTCGACCATGCCGGTGGCCTCGGTCCAGCGGAAGGCGCGGTCCTGGTTCATCGCCGTGCGAGCCTGTCCGACAACCACGCTACCGTCCGCGGAGACACCGTAGGCATAGCTGTAGTTGCCGCCCAGGGTGCCGAGATCGATCATGCCGGTGGCCTCGGTCCAGCGGAAGGCGCGGGAGTTGCTCCAGTCGGTGAGGTAGCTCTGCCCGACCACCACGCCGCCATCGGCGGACATGCTGTGGGCGTAGCTGTAGTTGCCGCCCAGGGTCCCCAGGCTGGCGATGCCGTCGGCAGCGGTCCACCGGAAGGCGTTGTAGTAGCCATCCGTCGTCTCCCCGTAACCGATGACGACCGTGCCATCCGCGGAAACCACACGGTTGTTGTAATAGCCACCGAGGCGGTTGTAGTCGCCTCCCAGCGAGCCGAGAACGGTGAATTCCGCGGGAAGGCTGGATTGGGCCGAAGCAATCAGGGGGAACCCCGTCGCAATGGCCAAGGCCAGCACGCTGGGGCGAAGCATCGAGCGGGTTTTTTTGCTGCTGGTTTTCATGTTCTTGTCGCCTGAGCGTGCGAGTGCATCCTGCGCTCAAGATTAGCACCAAGGCCACGGAGCGCTCAGGGTCTTTTCGCCCAAGTTGGGCTTACGCAACATCCGCTTCGCCCGATACCGGCAGACGGCGTTTTCTGTGTGAGCGTCAGGCCACCAGTCGTTCGACCGCCTCGCGGATGCGCGCAGGTTCGTCCATCTTGAGGATGCGCTGCACCTTGGGTGCGAGTTCGCCGAGGTCGGCGCGCAGGATCTGTTGCTTGATCTCGAGGATGTTGCCCGGATGCATAGAGAAGTTGCGCAGGCCCATGCCGAGCAGCAGCTCGGTGTAGGCGAGGTCGCCTGCCATCTCGCCGCACACCGACACGGGCAGGCCGTAGCGGGCGCCGGTGGCGATGGTACCGGCGATGAGCTTGAGCACCGCGGGGTGGAGCGGGTCGTAGAGGTGTACCACCGCCTCGTCCGAACGGTCGATCGCCAGCGTGTACTGGATGAGGTCGTTGGTGCCGATCGACAGGAAGGCGAGGCGGCGGATGAACATGCCGAGCGACAACGCGGCCGCGGGGACTTCGATCATGCCGCCGATCTGCACGCCTTCGTCGAACTTGAGCTTCTCGGCGCGCAGCTCAGCCTTGGCCTTTTCGATCAGGGCAAGGCATTGGTCGATCTCCTGGGCGTGGGCGAGCATCGGCACCATGATCTGCAGTTTGCCGTGCGCCGACGCGCGCAGCAGTGCGCGCAGCTGGGTGAGGAACATCTTGGGTTCGGACAGCGAGTAGCGCACCGCGCGCAGGCCGAGCGCGGGGTTGGGCTCCATGCGCGAGTGCACGCCGTTGAGTGCCTTGTCGTTGCCGACGTCGAAGGTGCGGATGGTGACCGGCTTGCTCGGCATCGCCTTGACGACGGCGCGGTAGGCCTCGTACTGCTCGTCCTCGTCGGGCAGGTTGTCGCGGCCGATGAAGAGGAACTCGGTCCGGTACAGGCCGATGCCGTCGGCGTTGGCGGACTTGACCGCGGGCAGGTCCTTGGGGCCCTCGATGTTGGCCATCAGGTTGATGCTTTCGCCGTCCAGCGTGGTGGCGCGCGTGTCGCGCAAGCGGTTGAGCTTGGAGCGTTCGATCTCCAGCTCGCTGCGGCGCAGGCGGTACTCCTCGATGATCTCGTCGCCGGGGGCGACGATGATGACGCCGCGCGTGCCGTCGACGATGACGAGCTCATCGTCCTCGAGCAGGTCGCGCACATGGTGCAGGCCGACCACGGCGGGGATCTTGAGGCTGCGGGCAACGATCGCGGTGTGGCTGGTCGGCCCGCCGACGTCGGTGACGAAGCCGGCGATGTTGTGGTCGCGAAAACCGATGGTGTCGGCCGGTGACAGGTCGTGGGCGACGACGATGGTGCCCAGACCGTCGCGCCGCTTGGGCGGCAGGTGGCCGGGATGGCCGAGCAGGACCTTGACCAGGCGTTCGATCACCTGCACGACGTCGGCCTGGCGCTCGCGCAGATAGGGGTCCTCGATCTGACGGAACTGCTCGACCAGGTGCTCCATCTGCTGCACCAGCGCCCACTCTGCGTTGCAGCGGCGCGATTCGACGAGTTGGCGGGCGGCGTCGACCAGCATCGGATCGGCCAGCATCATCAGCTGCAGGTCGACGAATGCGCCGACTTCGCTGTGGGCCTGGCCCGAGGTGGTGACCGCCTTGAGGCCGACGAGTTCGCCCTGCACGGTGGCGACGGCCTCGTCCAGGCGCGCGAGCTCGTCCTCGATGTGGCGCGGCGCGACGTGGTAGTGGTTGACCTCGAGCAGGGCGTGGGAGATCAGGTGCACATGGCCGATCGCGATGCCCTGCGAGACCGGGAGGCCGTGGACAGTGAAAGGCATCTCACTCCCCTTCGCCGAAGCGGTCCGCGACCAGGTCCCGGATCGCCCGCAGGGCGTCGTCGGCCTGCTCGCCTTCGGTGTCGATCGTGATCGTGCTGCCCTTGGCGGCGGCCAGCATCATCACGCCCATGATGCTCTTGGCGTTGACGCGGCGGCCGTTGCGCTCGAGCCAGACCTCGCACGGGTAATTGCTGGCGAGCTGGGTGAGCTTGGCCGACGCACGTGCGTGCAGGCCGAGCTTGTTGATGATGTCGGCGTCCGCTCTTGGCATGGACTCGTCTCCCCCGGGTTTTCCCGTGTCCTCGTTATTCTTCGCGTTCAGTTGGCGTCGACGTGCAGGACGCCGTCGCAGGCGCCCGATACCGCACGCTTGACCAGGGTCGGCATGTCACGTTCGCGATAGGTCAGTACGCGCAGCAGCATCGGCAGGTTCACGCCGGCGACCAGTTCGATGCGGCCCGGCATCACCAGCTTGGCCGCGATGTTGCTCGGCGTGGCGCCGTAGATGTCGGTGAGCACGAGCACGCCTTCGCCGCCATCGACCCAGCCCAGCATGTTGCGCGCCAGCGGCAGCACGTCCAGGGGGTCGTCCTGCGCCGATACGCCAAGCTGCGCGATCTGCACAGGCCGTTTGTTGAGCACATGGCAGCAGCACTGGATGAGCGATTCGCCCAGCGTGCCATGCGTTATCAGAAAGATGCCGATCATGTCCGTTCTCCGCTGGGCGTGATTCTAGCCGAGTCTGTGCGGGGGGCGTCCGTTGGCCGGTGTGCGGCGGGCAAAGGGTATTTTGAAAACCAGGCAAATTTAATTTGGACAAATGTTAAAATGTCTCGCTCGACCCGTTACGGCTCGTGCCGCAAGTGCTGCGGCCTCCCTTCATATAACGACAAGGAGCTGGAATGACAGAGCGCAGGGACCCGATGTCCCCCGATGGCCAGGTCAATCCGATCGACACCGACTACAAGGTTGGCCAGGACAACATCATCGTTAACGTGGGGCCGCTTGGCCTCGACATCCACAACCGCGTATTCGCGATCTCCGGCCTCGCCGTGGTCGCCTTCGTGATTCTCACCCTGGCCTTCCAGAACCATGTCGAGCCCCTCTTCAGTGGCCTGCGCGGCTGGCTGACGACACACCTCGACTGGTTCTTCATCAGCGCCGGCAACGTCTTCGTGCTGGTCTGCCTGGGCCTGGCGGTGTCGCCGCTCGGCAAGGTCAGGCTGGGCGGTACCGAGGCGAAGCCCGACTACTCCTATCTCGGCTGGTTCTCGATGCTGTTCGCGGCCGGCATGGGGATCGGGCTGATGTTCTTCGGCGTCTCCGAGCCCTTGTCCCACTTCGGCAGCGCTTTTGGCGGCACCGTGGTCGAGGACGGCGTGCGCACCGACTGGGCGCCTCTGGGGGCCGCAGCGGGCGATGCCGAGGCGGCGACCCGTCTCGCCATGGCAGCGACCATCTACCACTGGGCGCTGCACCCGTGGGCGATCTACGCCATCCTGGCGCTCGGCCTGGCCCTGTTTTCGTTCAACAAGGGCCTGCCGCTGACCGTGCGCTCAGTGTTCTATCCGCTGCTCGGCGAGCGTGTATGGGGCTGGCCGGGGCACGTCATCGACATCCTTGCCGTATTTGCCACACTGTTCGGTCTGGCCACCTCGCTCGGCTTCGGCGCCGCGCAGGCCTCGGCGGGGCTCAACTACCTGTTCGACGTACCGCTCGGCAACACCACCCAGGTCGTGCTGGTGATTGCGATCACCGCCATTGCACTGGTGTCGGTGGTGGCGGGGTTGGACGCGGGGGTCAAGCGCCTGTCCGAGATCAACATGGTGCTCGCGGTCGTGCTGTTGCTGTTCGTGGTAGCAGTGGGGCCCACGCTGGCGATCCTGACCGGCTTCTTCTCCAATCTTGGCGCCTACCTGCAGAACCTGCCCGCGCTCGCCAACCCGATCGGGCGTGACGATGCCAACTTCTCGCAGGGCTGGACCGCCTTCTACTGGGCATGGTGGATCTCCTGGTCGCCCTTCGTCGGCATGTTCATTGCACGCGTGTCGCGTGGGCGCACGGTGCGCGAGTTCATCGTCTCGGTGCTGATCGTGCCCTCGCTGGCCTGCGTGATGTGGATGACGGTATTCGGCGAGACCGCGATCAGCCAACTCGTCAGGGATGGCTACGAGGCTGCCGCCGGCGCCGCCTTGCCCCTGCAGCTATTCACCATGCTCGACGCGCTGCCGCTGGCCTCGATCACCTCGTTCGTCGCCATCGTGCTCGTGGTCGTGTTCTTCGTCACCTCGTCCGACTCCGGGTCGCTGGTGATCGACGTCATCTCCGCAGGCGGCAAGGTGGATGCGCCGATGCCGCAGCGCGTGTTCTGGTGCACCTTCGAAGGGCTGGTGGCGGTTGCGCTGATTCTTGGCGGTGGTCTGGTGGCCTTGCAGGCGATGGCGGTGTCGACCGGCCTGCCGTTTACCATCGTGCTGCTGATGTCGGCGGTGGCGGTGATCAAGGGCCTGGCCTCGGAGCCGCGTACGGGCTGAAGGCTTGCGCTACGATTCTCTCTCGCCCTCGCCACTGCTGTCCGCCATGCAGATCGAACAACTCGAGATCCTCGACTTCCTGCGCGCCCATCCGCCCTTCGACGAACTGCCCGACGAGGTACTGCAGCGGGTGGCGGCGGCGATCGACGTGCGCTACTACAAAGCGGGCGAGGCGATCGTCGAGTTCGGCCAGGTGGCCGAGTCCTGGCATGTGGTGCGCAGCGGTGCGGTGGAGGTCTTCCGCCGCAACGGCACGCTCTACAACCGCCTCACCGCCGGCGGCTACTTCGGCGAGTTCGGCCTGCTGCGCAACGGGCGGGTGCGTTTTCCGGTCACTGCGCTGGAAGACACGCTGCTGTACCTGATTCCGCGCGAGCTCTTCGCCGAGCTTTTCGACCAGCACGAGCGCTTCGCCGACCTGGTGGAGGTCGAGGACCGCACACGGCTGCGCCAGGTGGTCTCCAAGCGCGAGGAGTCCAACGACCTGCTGTCGGCGACGATCGACACCCTGGTCGGACGTAGCGCGGTAACCTTGTCCAGCACCGCCAGTGCGCGCGAGGTGGCGCAGCGCATGAGCGAGGAGGGCGTGTCCTCGCTGCTCATTCTCGAACACAACCCGGAGGTGCCCGATCTGCCGCAGCTTGCCGGCATCGTCACCGACCGCGACCTGCGCACACGCCTGGTCGCCCCCGGCCTACCTTACGACACCCCGGTGACCGAGATCATGTCGGCCGGCGTGGTGTCGGTGAACCACAACCAGCTCGTGTTCGAGGCCATGCTGGCGATGCTGCGCCATAACGTGCATCACCTGCCGGTGCTCAGGAACCAGCGTCCGCTGGGTGTGATCGCGCTGTCGGACATCATTCGCTACGAGTCGCGCAGCAGCCTGTTCCTGGTCGGCAGCATCTTCCGCCAGCACTCGGTGGATGAACTCGCCGCCCTCGTACCCGAGGTGCGCGCCTGCTTCGCACGCATGGTGGCCGAGGACGCCAGCGCCAACATGATCGGCAGCGCCATGGCCGCGATCGGGCGCAGCTTCAAGCAGCGCCTGCTCGAGCTGGCCGAGGCCGAGCTTGGCGCGCCGCCCGTGCCCTACTGCTTCCTCGCGCTCGGCTCGATGGCGCGCCAGGAGCAGATGATCGTCACCGACCAGGACAACGCCCTGGTGCTCGACGACCGCTTCGACCCCGTGCAGCACGACGCCTACTTCAGGGCGCTTGCCGCATTCGTCAGCGACGGCCTGGCGCGCTGCGGCTACAGCTACTGCAGTGGCGGCGTGATGGCGACCAACGAACGCTGGCGCCAGCCGCTCAAGGTGTGGGAGCGTACCTTCACGGACTGGATCGAGCGTCCTACGCCCGAGTCGCTGCTCAACGCCGGCATCTTCTTCGACCTCGACGGCGTCTGGGGGCGGTTGGAGTGGGCAACGCGGCTGCGCGAGCTGATCGCGCGCAAGGCCAAGGGCAACTCGCGCTTCCTCGCCTGCATGGCACGCAACGCGCTGCAGCGCACGCCACCGCTGGGTTTCTTCAAGGATTTCGTGGTCGAATCCGATGGCCGCCACAGCCGCGTCATCAACATCAAGCGCCGCGGCACCGCGCCGCTCGCGGACCTGACCCGCGTCCACGCGCTGGCGATCGGCTCGATGGCACTCAACTCCTTCGAGCGCCTGAAGGACGTCATCGACGCCGCCATCCTGCCGCTTGGCCGCGGCCAGGACCTCTACGACGCACTGGAATTCATCGCCATGGTGCGCGCCCGCCACCAGGCCGAGTCACTCGCCGCAGGCGAAGAGCCGGACAACAGCATCGACCCCGAGAAGCTGTCCGAATTCGAACGCAAGAGTCTGCGCGATGCCTTCCTGATCCTCGGCAACGCGCAGAAATTCCTCAAGTACCGCTACCAGCCCGGGCGGGCGAACTAAGGGCGCGGCCATGCTTCACCTTGGCGACCTCAGGAAGGACGCGCCCGCCGCGCCTGCACGCAGCGGTGAGCCGCGCGCCCGCGCCGTTCCGGACTGGCCGGCGCGCTTCGCCGAACTCGCCGCCGCCGCACGCGATCCGCGCCTGCATCGCTTCTATGCGGCAGGCACGGTCGCGGGCGAAACGCCGCTCAAGAACGTGCAGATGGTCGCGCTCGACGTCGAGACCACCGGGCTCGACCCGGTTCGCGACGAGATCGTCAGCATCGGCGTGGTGCCGATGGATCTCACCTGCATCCGCTCGAGCGCCTCGCGCTACTGGGTGGTGCGCCCGCGTGCCGAGCTGCACCCCGAGTCGGTGACGATCCACGCCATCACCCACGCGCAGATCGCCTCCGCACCCGATCTCGGCGCCATCGTGGACGAACTGCTGCCGGCGTTGGCCGGCCGCGTCGTGGTGGTGCATTGCGGCGACATCGAGCGCAGTTTCCTGGCCGCAGCGCTCAAGGCGCGCATCGGCGAAGGCATCGAGTTTCCGGTGATCGACACCATGGAGCTGGAGGCGCGCCTGCATCGTGCGCCAGCGACGGGCTCTTGGCTTGCAAACCTCCGCGCCCGCCTGTTTGGCCGCAAGCACGACCAGGTGTCGATCCGCCTCGCCGACAGCCGCGAACGCTACCGCCTGCCGCGCTACCGCGCCCACCACGCGCTGACCGACGCGCTCGCCACCGCCGAGCTGCTGCAGGCGCAGGTGGCGCACCGGTTCGCGCCGGATACGCCGCTGCACGCGCTGTGGCAGTGAATCAGTCGAGGCCCTGGCTCTGCAGGTACTCCTCGTAGGTCCCGCGGTAATCCACGATCTGCCGGTCCAGCTTGATCTCGATGATGCGGGTGGCGAGCGATGACACGAACTCGCGGTCGTGGGAGATGAAGATCAGCGTGCCGGAGAACTTCTCGAGGCCGCTGTTGAGCGACTCGATCGATTCCATGTCGAGGTGGTTGGTCGGCTCGTCCATCAGCAGCACGTTGGGGCGCGACAGCATCAGCTTGCCGAACAGCATGCGGCCCTGCTCGCCACCGGAGATCACCTTGACCGACTTCTTCACCTCGTCGCCCGAGAACAGCAGGCGGCCGAGCGTGCCGCGCAGCAGGGTCTCGTTGTCCTCGCCGGTGGCGGCGGCGGTGATGCGCGAGTAGGGCGCGATCCAGTCGGTCAGGCTGACGTCCTCGGCGAAATCGCTCGAGTGATCCTGGGCGTAGTAGCCGGGCTTGGCCTTCTCAGCCCACTTGATGGCACCCTTCTGCGGCGCAAGCTCGCCCACCAGCAGCTTCAACAGGGTGGTCTTGCCGACGCCGTTCTCGCCGATGATGGCGACGCGTTCGCCGGCCTCGATGGCGATCGAGAAGCGGTTGATGAGCGGCTTGTCCATGCCCTCGTAGGCGAAGGAGATGTTGTCCACCTCGCAGGCCAGGCGGTGCAGCTTGTCCTTTTCGTCGTAGTCGAAGCGGATCCACGGGTACTGACGGCTGGACGGCTTGACGTCCTCGGGCTTGAGCTTGTCGATCAGCTTGAGGCGGCTGGTGGCCTGCTTGGCCTTGGACTTGTTGGCCGAGAAGCGGCGCACGAAGGCCTGCAGCTCCTGGATCTTGTCCTTGGCGCGGGCGTTGGCCGAAGATTGGCGCTCGCGCGCCATCGTCGACGCTTCCATGTAGTCGTCGTAGTTGCCCGGATAGATCGTGATCGTGCCGTAGTCCAGGTCGGCCATGTGGGTGCACACCTGGTTCAGGAAGTGGCGATCGTGCGAGATGATGATCATCGTGCAGTCACGATTGTTGAGCACGTCCTCGAGCCAGCGGATGGTGTTGATGTCGAGGTTGTTGGTCGGCTCGTCGAGCAGCAGGATGTCGGGATTGGCAAACAGCGCCTGGCACAGCAGCACGCGCAGCTTCCAGCCCGGGGCGACCTCGCTCATCGGGCCGTTGTGCAGTTCGGTGCCGATGCCCACGCCCAGCAGCAGTTCCCCGGCGCGCGACTCGGCGGTGTAGCCGTCGTACTCGCCCACCTTGCCCTCGAGTTCGGCGGCGTGCATGTAGTCGTCTTCGGTGGCGTCCGGGTTGGCGTAGATCGCGTCGCGCTCCTTGATCGCCGCCCACAGTTCCTCGTGGCCCATCATCACCACGTCGAGTACGCGCATGTCCTCGTAGGCGAACTGGTCCTGGCGCAGGTAGGCCATGCGCTCATGGACATCCTTGGAGACGTTGCCTGCGCTGGCTTCGAGGGCGCCGCACAGGATCTTCATGAAGGTCGACTTGCCGGCCCCGTTGGCCCCGATCAGGCCGTAGCGGTTGCCGTCGCCGAACTTGACGGAGACGTTCTCGAACAGGGGCTTGGCCCCGAACTGCATGGTGATGTTGGCTGCGACGAGCACGGAGAGTCCTGAAGTTCAGATAAAACAAAGCGTTGGATTATAGCGCAGGCGCCATCAAACGCGGCGCCATGGCGCGTGGTGCGAGGGCTGTCGTACGTACCGTGCAAGGTTCGGGGTTATGCTCGACAGCGTCATCAATCCACCTCGTGCCCACGGCCACGCCCGCTTCCGCTCATGCGCTTCCTTCACTCCGCCGACTGGCATCTTGGCCGTGTCTATCACGGCGTCTCCCTGCTCGAAGACCAGGACCATGCGCTGCAGCAGTTCGTGCGTATCGCTGCCGATACCCGGCCCGACGCCGTGCTGCTTGCCGGTGACATCTACGACCGTTCGGTGCCGCCCGCAGAGGCGTTGCGCCTGCTCGACCGCGTCCTCGAGCAGCTCGTGCTCGGGTTGAGGATTCCGGTGGTGATGATTGCGGGCAACCACGACGGCCCCGATCGTCTCGCCTTCGGCTCCGGCCTGCTGCAGCGCGCAGGGCTCCTGGTGCGTGGCCCGGTGGAGTGGGCTGCGGCGCCGCTGGTGCTGAATGATGCGCACGGCGAGGTCGAGATCCATGCCTTGCCCTATGCCGAGCCCGCGCTGGTGCGCAGCGTCAGTGGCGACGATACGGTCACCGACCACCACGCCGCGCTTGCCGCGCAGACTGCGGCCGTGCGTGCCGCGCGGGCGCCGGGCCGGCGCGTGGTCGTGGTTGCCCACGCCTTCGTGCAGGGCGGCGCAGAGAGCGAGTCCGAGCGTCCGCTGTCGGTAGGGGGCACGGGGGCGGTCGGTGCCGAGGTGTTCGCCGGCTTCGATTATGTCGCGCTCGGTCACCTGCACCGTGCGCAGCAGGTGGGCGAGGCGCGCATCCAGTACGCCGGCTCGCTGCTGAAGTACGCGTTCTCCGAGGCGGACCAGCGCAAGTCCGTGACCCTGGTCGAGCTCGACGGCGCGGGCGTGTGCAGCGTCGAGCGCATTGCGCTCACGCCACGCCGCGACCTGCGTATCGTGGAAGGCACGCTCGAAGCCATCGTCGCCGCCGCTGCCTCCGACCCGGCGCGTGACGACTACCTGCTCGCCCGCCTCACCGACAGCGGTGCGCTCCTCGACGCCATGGGCAAGCTGCGCACGGCCTACCCGAACGCGCTCGCCATCGAGCGCCCCGTGCTCACCGGCGACGGCCCCGGCCGTGCCCACGCCGACCACCGCCGCACCCGCATCCAGGACCTGTTCGCCAGCTTCCATCGTGACACCACCGGACTCGCGCTCGAGCCTGCCGCACAGGCTGCGCTCGAACGCATCGTCGACCGCATCGAGCTGGAGGCGCGCAGCGCATGAAACCGCTCAAGCTCAACCTGCAGGCCTTCGGTCCCTTCGCCGGCCGTGAAACGGTGGACTTCACCTTGTTGCCGCCCGGCTGCCTGTTCCTGATCGCCGGCCCCACCGGCGCCGGCAAGACGTCCATCCTCGACGGCATCACCTACGCCCTCTACGGCGACACCTCGGGCGGCGAGCGCAGCGCGCGTGAAATGCGCAGCCACCATGCCGACGCCAGCGTGCAGACCGAGGTCGAGTTCGAGTTCGCCCTCGGCCAGCGCCACTACCGCGTGCGCCGCGTGCCCGAGCAGGAGCGTGCGGCGCTGCGTGGCGACAAGCTGGTCAAGGTGCTCGCCCGTGCCGAGCTTTACCGCCTCGAGGCGGACGGCGAGACCTGGACGCCGCTGGCGCAGAAGACCACCGAGGTTGGTGCGCTGGTCGAAGAGCTGCTCGGCTTCAAGGCCGAACAGTTCCGCCAGGTGGTGGTGCTGCCGCAGGGGCAGTTCCGCAAGCTGCTCGCGGCGAGCTCGGCCGAGCGCGAGAAGATCCTCGAGACCCTGTTCGCCACCGCCACCTACAAGCGTCTGCAGGATGCCCTCAAGGCCGACGCCGCCGCGCTGCGCGAGCGTGGCGAGAAGGCCGCGCTGCAACGCCGCACCTTGCTCGATCAGGCTGGCGCTGACGCACCCGAGGCGCTGCTGGCCCGCCGCGACGCACTGCAGGCCGAACTGGCGGTACTGACCGGCGCCGAAACGCAGGCGCGCGCCGACGATACCGCTGCGCGCACCGCCCTGCAGCAAGGCCAGGCGGCCCAAGCGCAGTTTGCCGAAGCGGATGCGGCGAAGACCGCCTTGCGGGCCTTGGAGACCGGCCTGGCCGAGCTCGACACCCAGCGCCAGCGCCTGGCGCAGGCGCGCAGAGCGGCGCTGGTGGTGCCGGCCGACAGTGCGTTCGCCGCCGCCCGCCGCAGTGCCGACGAGGTTGTGCAGTTCGGTGCCGAT